>CAYJCL010000123.1:0-2503 GCA_964368665.1 uncultured Muribaculaceae bacterium | reverse complement strand
TTTTAATTATTATGTATAAAATATTTTATTTATCATATTATTTAGTGGGTGATGAAATATTAATACAGAAGAAATCATTAAAAGATTGAAAAGTAAGAATAGTAATAATGAATATAAGTATTTAAAAGGTTTAATAAGAAGAATATTACTTAGTGTTATATTTGTATTAGTTAGTTTAATTTTTATTAATTCATCAGATGCTAATGAGTCTTTATATGAGGAGTATGTACTTAGTGATAGTTTATCTTTTGGAAGTATTAATAAGTTATATACTGAGTATTTTGGAGATTTAAATATGCCTCCTGTAACTACTGAACCAGTATTTAATGAAATGTTAACTTTTAAGAGTATTGATTCTTATGTAGATGGTTATAGTTTAGAAGTAGGTACTAATTACTTGGTATCATCATTAAATAGTGGAATTGTAGTATATAATGGTTTGAAGGATGATTATGGTAATACTTTAATTATTCAAGGAGTAGATGGAGTGGATATATGGTATTCAAATATAAATATATCTGGTATTACAATGTATGATTATGTAGAGAGTGGTTCTTTAATAGGAGAGACGATTAGTGAAGATTTAATAATTGTATTAATTGAGAATGGCCAGTTTTTAGATTTTGAGGAATATTATGAAGGTCTTTAAAATAGATTTTAGTGTATATCTATTATTATTGTTTTCTTTACTAGCTGGATTTATGAAGCAATCATTATTTATAATAATGATTGTATTAATACATGAATTAGGTCATGTATTTTTTTGTAAGTTATTTAAGTATCAAGTATTAGAAGTTAAGTTATATCCTTTTGGTGGGATTACGAAAGTTGATAAGTTAATAAATAGTGATATTAATAAAGAGTTAATTATTAGTGTAGGAGGGGTTTTATTTCAATTATTATTTAGTTTATTAATACCTATTTTTTTTGTTAATGATTTTGAATTAGTTAATTTTTATAATAAAATTATTTTATTATTTAATTTAATACCTATTATTCCTTTAGATGGTAGTATTATTTTAAAGTTATTAATGGAGAAGATATTTAGTTATAAGTTATCCTATATAATTAGTATAATTATTTCTTTAATAAGTCTAGTAGTTTTTGTTTTATTATTTAATAAGTTATTAATTAATAATTTAGTTATATTATTATTTTTAATTATGAAGATATATGAATCTATAAAGTTATTTCCTTATGTATTCAATAGATTTTTATTAGAAAGATATATTTATGATATCGATTATAATGAAATTAAATATTCTGATAATTGTACTGTTAATACTTTTATGAAGAGTAAGTATCATTATTATAAAAATGAAAATAAGTATTTAAGTGAGAAGTCTTTGTTGTCTAAAATATTTGACAGAAGTTAATAAATATGGTATTATTTTTAATGTTTTAAGGGCAATCTTTAAAACCGCACTAAAAAGGTTTAAGTACTTAGGTCACCTTCAAGGCGAGTCTTCAAAAATATATAAAGGAGGTATAAAGATGAAAGCTATATTCGTAACTGGCGGTAAGCAATATTATGTTACTAATGGTGATGTTATTTATGTTGAAAAATTAGATAACGAAGCTGGTAGTGAAGTTGTATTTAACGAAGTATTATATGTTGATGGTAAAACTGGAACACCAACTGTTCCTGGAGCTAAAGTTGTTTGTGATGTTGAAAAACATGGTAAACAAAAAAAGATTATTGTTTTTAAGTTCAAACCTAAAAAGAAATATCGTAAAACTCAAGGTCATCGTCAACCATACACTAAATTAGTTGTAAAAAGAATTGAAGTTAAATAATGATTAAAATCAAAATTAATCGAATTGATGAAAAGTTAAATTTTATTGAGATTAAGGGTCATGCAAATTTTGCTGATTCGGGATCTGATATAGTTTGTGCTGCTGTATCTAGTGCAGTATTAACTAGTGTTAATTTAATGTTTAGAGTTAATGAGAATTTAATTGATTATCAAGAAAGTGATGGTTATGTTTTAATTAAGGTATTAAAACATGATGAAGATGATGTTTTAGAAAACTTAGTTGATGTTTTAACTGAGTTAGAAAAACAGTATTCTAAAAATATTAAGATAAGAGAAGAGGAATAATGATGTTTATTAAATTAAATATTCAATTATTTGCACATAAAAAAGGACAATCTTCTACTCAAAATGGACGTGACTCAAGAGGTCGTCGTTTAGGAGCTAAGGTTGCTGATGGACAAAGTATTCTTGCTGGGGCAATTATTTATCGTCAAAGAGGAACAAGAATTCATCCAGGTGTAAATGTTGGAATTGGAAAAGATCATACTTTATTTGCTAAAGTAGATGGTGTTGTTAGATATGAACGCCTTGGTCGTGATAAGAAAAAAGTTAGTGTTTACGAAGTTGCGTAAATACTTTTTTTATTTTATTAAATATTTATAGACATATTTTTGTTTATTTGTTATATTATTCATATAGAAGAGAGGTATGTTTTTATGTTCTGTAGTGAATGTGGAAAGAAGAAT
>CAYJCL010000122.1:0-2508 GCA_964368665.1 uncultured Muribaculaceae bacterium | reverse complement strand
GAGGTGATTAGATGATTACTAAGAGACAGTTTATGATTCTTCAGTATTATATTGTTAGGTCTTTATTTTTAGGGATTGGGATGTCTAGTATTTGTGGTATCGCTGATACTGCTACTCCTTTTAGTGCTTTATTAGGTTTTATATTAGGTTTATTATTTTGTTTACTGATATATAAAATTAATGCTATTAAAGGTAATTTAACAATTGTAGAATATTTAGATAAGTATAAATATGGTATTATTGGAAAAGTAATTTTATTTCTTATTGCTACGATATTGTTTTTTAGTATTATTTTAATTATTTCTATTCTCGGTAATTCTTTTTACTTAATGAATACTCCAATAATGTTAATATCTATGACTTTATTTTTAGTTATTTTTTATGCTACTAAGAAAGGTGTTATTCCTTTTATGAGAGCTTGTGAGTTATTACTTCCTTTATCTTTGGCAATATTTATTTTTAAATCTATAAGTTATGGGATGCATGCTGATATGAGCAATTTAAAACCTTATATAAATGCACCTCTCATTGATATTGTTAAGAGTACTTTGATATATTTTGTATATACTGCTGCTCCTTGTATAGTGTTACTTAATTTTAAGAATACTCATAATGTAATTAAGAAGAAAGCTATATGGGGCTATGTACTTGGTAGTGGTACAATATTTATTACTTTATTATTAATTACTTTGGTAATAGGTTTTCCATTAGCTGGAATATTTAGGTATCCTGAATATATGATTATGAAGAAGATTAATATACTTAATTTTATTGTTAATATTGAAAACATTTTAATGACTATGTTTATTTTTGATAATGTTATTTTAGGCTTTTTCTTAGTTAATTTAGTTTATGATATAGTTAAATCTATTAACTCTTCTAAGATAGTAATTAAGTATTGGAATATATTTTATATTATAAGTTTAACTTTATTATTTGTTTACTATTTTTATCCTAATTATATAAGGGTTTTAACTTTATATAATTATGCTTATTTAGTTTTATTAGGTTTGTTAAGTTTATTTATTATTTATTTTTTTATCATACGAAAAAAAATTATATCTAAGTGATATAATTTTTATTTTCCTTCTAGACTAAAACTTTTAGCATCAGTTATTGTTACTGTTATTAACTCGCCAATCATGTCTTTATTTCCTGGAATGTTTACTAATTTTAAAGTATCAGTATACCCGTATACTTTATCATTATTTTTTTCACTAATACCTTCAACTAATACTTTTACTTCCTGATTTAATAGTTTTTTATTATTTTCCAAGCTATAGTTATTTATTATTTTATTTAATTCTTGAAGTCTTGAGTTTTTTTGTTCTTCAGTTAAATTGTTTTCCATTAATGCTGCTGGAGTCCCTACTCTTGGTGAGAATATAAAGGTAAAGGCACTATCGAACTTGCACTCATTTACTACATCTAGAGTATGGGCAAAGTCTAGGTCTGTTTCTCCTGGAAAAGCTACTATTATATCTGTAGTTATTGCTACATTAGGAATAGTATTTTTTATTTTATTAAATAAAGTTAAATACTCATCTTTTGTATAACTTCTTCCCATAAGTTTTAATATTTTAGAACTTCCACTTTGGAGTGGCAGATGAATATGGGGCATGATATTATCATATTTAGCTATAGTATTGATTGTTTCGTCTGTGAAATCCCATGGGTGAGATGTAACAAATCTTATTCTTGGTATGTTTAATTTAGCAATGCTTTCTAATAGTTTTGCAAATGATAATTCATTTTCTAAATCTTTACCATAAGCATTAACGTTTTGACCAAGAAGGGTAACTTCTTGGTACCCGTTTTTATATAAATTTTCTACTTCTTTAATTATTTCAATTGATTTTCTACTTCTTTGTTTTCCTCTTGTATAAGGAACTATACAATAAGTACAAAATTTATCACAGCCATATTGGATATTAACATATGCTTTTATTTTAGAGTCTCTTTTATATGGAATGTTTTCAAATACTTTTCCTTCATATGAATATACACTTATGTTTTGTTTATTGATTGATTCTTCTAATAATTTATGTAATTCATGAATATTATGAGTCCCAAATACGACATTAACGTAAGGATATTTTTTTAGGATTTCATTAGTTACATGTTCTTCTTGAGCCATACATCCACAAATACCTACTAGTAATTCTGGTTTATCTTTTTTTAAGTGTTTACATCTACCTAGGAATCCAAATACTTTATCATGAGCATTTTCTCTAATTGCGCAAGTATTTAATATTATGAAATCGCTATCATTAAACATTTCTGTCTTGATAAATCCTAATGATTCTAGTCTTGCTGATATTTCTTCTGAATCATGAACATTCATTTGACAACCATAAGTTTTTATATAATATTTTTTGCCTTCAAAAATTGGTTTTTCTTTATTAACGTGATTTATATATTCAACATTATCTTTAGTTCTTTTTTTTGCTTCTTGCATATTAGGTAAATTCATAGATACACTTCCTTTGCTTAGTAATTATACCAAAT
>CAYJCL010000121.1:0-2508 GCA_964368665.1 uncultured Muribaculaceae bacterium | reverse complement strand
TTTACTTTTTGGTGCAGGCGAAGGGACTTGAACCCCCAAGGATTGCTCCGCTAGATCCTAAGTCTAGTGCGTCTACCAGTTTCGCCACGCCTGCAAACAAATGGTGGACCTCGTAGGACTCGAACCTACGACCGTCCGGTTATGAGCCGGATGCTCTAACCAACTGAGCTAGAGGTCCATTTGCATTACTTGATAATAATATCATATTATAGTTTTTTATGCAATTACTTTTTTAATTTTTTTATTTGTGATATACTATTTATAGGTGATAGCATGGATAAAAAAATATATTTGTTTTGTGTAACTTTTAGTATAATTACCATGTTATTTTCTTTTTGTGATACTACTTTAGCAGTGAAAACTCTAGATAATAAAGAGATTGTTAATTTTGAAGATCAATATAATGTTTATAGAATTAATGAAGAATATAGTTTTTTGTATGATGGTGAAGTTGAATTAATTGTTGATTCTAAAAATGTAGTTAAAGATGTGTATTCCTTATTTGAAGTTGATGATATTTTAATTAATCAATTGAATAATAAATATCCTAGTAATATATATGAAAATATAGTTCTTGAATATGAGATATTTATTGATGATAATGGTGTTAATTTTAAATTTATTAATAATTCGTTTAATTTTGATATAAATGTAATTTTATTATGTGAATTTAATAGTGATTTTAAGATTGATTGTAATAATGATGAGTCTTTGCTAATAAATAGTTTTTATTTAGATCCTTCTATTCCTACTGTAGCATTGTCTTTTGATGATGGTCCTAATAAAAATACTGCAGAAATTATTGAAGTATTAAAAAAATATGATGTTAATGCTACTTTCTTTGTTTTAGGTATGCAAATGGAGTATTATCCTGATATTTTAAAAGATATGTATGCTTCTGGATTTGAGATAGGAAATCATACATATAATCATAAGTATTTAACTAGAATTAGTTTTAGTGATGTTGAGTATCAACTAAACAAAACTAATGAAATATATAATTCTTTAACTGGGGATGATTTAGAGTTATTAAGACCAACATACGGAGTTTATAATAGTGAATTATTGAGCAGAGTAGATTATACTTTTGTTAATTGGTCAGTTGATTCTAATGATTGGAGATATAAAAATGCTTCTAAAACTACGCAAACAATATTAAATAGTGCTGAAGATGGAGATGTGATATTACTTCATGATATTCAAGGATCTACTGCTGATGCAATGGAAGATATTGTAGTAGGGTTATTGGATAAAGGTTTTCAAATTGTATCTATTAGTGAACTTGCTAAATTAAAGGGTGTAGAATTAGAAACTAATAAGTTATATCGAGAATTTAAATAATTTGTTGAAATAATTATAAAATATGTTATAATTATTTTACTTGTGGACTGTTAGCTCAGTTGGTAGAGCAACTGACTCTTAATCAGTGGGTCCAGGGTTCGAATCCCTGACAGTCCACCATTTTGTAAATTTATCTAACAATAGTTAGATTTTCTATTGCTATATTATCTAATATATGTTATATTTAGATAGTCTTAAAAAAAGGACTTGATTTTTCTTTTAATTTAAGATAAACTTATATAGTTATACGAAATGGGCTTGTAGCTCAGGTGGTTAGAGCGCACGCCTGATAAGCGTGAGGTCGGAGGTTCAAGTCCCCCCAGGCCCACCATTTCGTGGCCAGTTGGTGAAGCGGTTAACACACATGCCTTTCACGCATGCATTCACGGGTTCAAACCCCGTACTGGTCACCATTTTGAAATTACTAGTTATTTATAACTAGTTTTTTTGTGATTTGGTGGTATAATAATTATGGAGATGATAAAATGATTAAACTTAAAAATGTATCTAAGTTTTATGCTTCTAAAGGTATGGTTGCAAGTGGTATAACTAAGATTAGTTTAGAATTTAATATCGGGGAGTTTGTTGTTATTACTGGTGAATCTGGTAGTGGTAAATCTACTTTATTAAATGTAATTAGTGGTTTAGATAGTTATGAAGAAGGAGAAATGTATATTAATGGCTTAGAGACTAGTCATTATAATGAATTAGATTATGAAGATTATCGAAGAAAGTATGTAGGTAATATATATCAAAATTTTAATTTAATTACTTCTTATACTGTTTTTGATAATATATTACTTAGTTTAACTTTAAATGGTTATAAAGAAAGTGATGTTAAAGATAAGGTTAATGAATTGATTAAATTAGTAAATTTAACTAAGTTTGCTAAGACGAAAGTTTCTAAATTATCTGGAGGACAAAAACAAAGAGTTTCAATAGCTAGAGCTTTAGCTAAAGATTCACCAATTATTATTGCTGATGAACCTACTGGTAATTTAGATAGCAAGTCTGCTAAAGAAGTACTTAGTGTTCTTCATGATATTTCTAAAGATAGACTAGTGGTTGTAGTTACTCATAATTATGAGCAATTAGAAGATTATGCTACTCGTAAAATTAGAATGAATGATGGTAAAGTTTTAGAAGATAAAGTAATTAAGAAGATTA
>CAYJCL010000120.1:0-2510 GCA_964368665.1 uncultured Muribaculaceae bacterium | reverse complement strand
TAACTGCTGTCTCCCGTAGGAGTTTGGGCCGTGTCTCAGTCCCAATGTGGCCGATTAACCTCTCAGTTCGGCTATGCATCGTCGCCTTGGTGGGCCGTTACCTCACCAACTAGCTAATGCACCGCAGGCCCATCTTTAAGCGAAGCTTTAAGGCTTCTTTACTCCGGAGAGCGTATTCGGTATTAGCAATCGTTTCCAACTGTTATCCCCAACTTAAAGGTAGGTAACCCACGTGTTACTCACCCGTTTGCCACTAAGTGAAAATCCAAATCCGGTTTTGTGCAAGCACTCCACTTTCAAAGGGTCACTTCGTTCGACTTGCATGTCTTAGGCATGCCGCCAGCGTTCATCCTGAGCCAGGATCAAACTCTCAATAAAAAAATAATTTATTAATTATTTATATTTTAGTTTAATCTAAGCTACTCAATTTCATTGACTTATTTGTTTTATTTTTACTTAGTTTTCAAAGATCTTCATGCGCTGCTTTTTCAAGCGCATAGATAATATAACAAATCCGATAATACTTTGTCAACACTTTTTTAAAAGTTTTTTAAATTTCTTTAATTTTCTTTGTATTTTGTGTTTATATTTCTCGGACGTGTTTTAATATTATCACTATTTACGAGGTATTGCAAGTGTTTTTTTCATTTTTTTTACTTTTTTTGTGTAAAGTAGTGTTTTTTGTTTAAAACAATTAAAAATACTGACTAATATCAGTATTTAATTGTATATAGTATTATATGTGAATTATTTAAATAAGTTCCAAGTATTTTTGATAATACTCATTAATTATACCTTCTTTAAAAGGTCCTTCATTATTTTTTTTCATATTAATTAGTTTTGTTAGTTCAGATTTTAGTATAGTATCTATATTGTCTGAATACTTCATAATCTTTTTATGATAGTTATATTCATTACGATCAAGGATTCTAAATCCTCCATCTTTAAATACTCTTAAATCTAAATCATAATCTATATATTTTATAATTCCATTGTCAATAAGAAATGGTGAAGCAATATTACAATAATAAAATAATCCTTGGTTTTTTAACTGTCCTATTATATTAAACCAGCTCTTCTTGTAAAAGAACATTACTGCTGGTTCATTAGTTTTATAACTGTTTCCATCACTTTCTGTAACAGTTGTTTTGTTGTTTGCGCAAATTATCATGTCTTCTGTTACTTCTAATACGATAGCTTCATCCCACATTCTGTGGATTTTGCCATTATGCTTATAACAATGGATTGTAAGTTTTTCACCTACTGTTACTTTTTCCATACAATCCCGTCTTTCTTTTTTATTATACAACAGAATTGTAAAAATAACAAATGGTAGATTCTAACTTAATAATTCTATAGCTTTTTCTAATTGATCATCTTCTTCTGTTTCAGCATCGAATTCAATTTGAACATCAGGAATGATACCAATTCCATCAATGTGGTCACCATTTGGTCTAATCCATTCTGATGTTGTAACTTTTATAGATGTTCCGCTATCTGAATCTATTACTTGTTGAACTTTTCCTTTACCGTAACTTTTCATACCTACTACTGTTGCACCATAGCTATCTTTTAATGCAGCTGTTAATATTTCTGAAGCTGAAGCTGATGCTTGGTTTTGAACTACTACTATTTTATAATCTCTATTATCTGAAGTTGAATCTTTTGTAGTTGTTACTTCTCCTTTAGTACTTAGTTTATACATAATATCATTTTTGTCTAGGAACATTTCGATTATATTTTCTGTTTTATCTAAATATCCTCCTGTATTGTTTCTAACATCTATAATTAACGAGTCAATTCCTTTTGATTCTAAATCTAGAAGTTCCTTGTTAAATTGTTCATCAACATTTACTGTAAATGATTCTATATATATATATCCAATATTTTGATTTGTCTCTGTAGTTATAATTTCTGAAGTAACGATTGGTTTATCTATTATTTCTTTTGTAAGTTTAAATATTATTTCTTCTATTCCTCTTTGAACTTTTAAAGTTATTTCATCAGACGATGAAATAATACTTATTGTTTCTTGATTTGTTGATACTGGTGTATTATTTACTTCTTTGATTACATCATCTACTTTTAATCCTTGATTAAAAGCAGGAGAGTTATCGAATACTGTAACTATTTTATTTTCTGATGATATTTCTATTCCAATACCATTATATGTTCCTGACAATTCATTTTCTAGGGCATCTGTTTCTGATTGATCCATGAATACTGAATAATTATCTCCTAGAAATTGCATCATGCCGTCTATTGCACTATCAATCATTTTATCTGTATCTATTTCTTCATAGTAACTATTTGTAACGTTTGCGTAAGCTTCAATGAATTCTCTTAAAGCTTCATCATCAGTTACATTTATATAATTGTTATTAAATGTTATGATTCCTGTAGCTATTATAGAGGTAATACCTGTTGCAATAACTATAATAATCATTTCTTTTAATGTGAATGCTTTTTTATTCTTCATCTTACCATCCTTATATTATATATATTAACAT
>CAYJCL010000119.1:1377-2512 GCA_964368665.1 uncultured Muribaculaceae bacterium | reverse complement strand
GTTAATTCATCAGTAGTAGTATAAGTTACTCCATCATAAGTTATAGCAATTTGCTTCTCATTAGCACTATTACTAGCTAATACATTACTAATAGCACTAGAAACAAAAAATTGAGCTTGAATTCCACCAGAATTAGCAAACTTTAAATTAAAAGAATCTATTTCTGATTGTTTTAACATTTCTTCTCTATTCTCATCGAACTCTTCACTTTTACCAGTGAAAAATTCAATTATCTGATCAAAAAATCCTGCTTCTTCCTCTTTGTTATCACTTGAAGAACCAATTACAACAGCAATTAAAATTACTAATAAAACTAATCCCCCTATTATAGCAGCCACTAAACCAGCTCCACCAATTTTTAAACCAAATAAATTTAAACCTGGTTTAGACTTATCAACACTTGATTTTTCAATATTGTTATTTTCAATATTATTATTTTGATTATTATCCATAAACACACACTCCTAGAATAATAGTATCATAAACAAAAAACAAGTAAAGAAAAAACAAATATAATATTTACAAAAATAGACATAATAATAATAAAAGGTGATAAAATGAAAATAACTCTAGGATATGCATGTCTTACTAAAACACTAGACATTACATCTTCTAAAACAACAACATTTACTAATTATATAAAAAATCCAGACCTAAATAAAATAGAAAATTTAATAAAAGAAAACTTATCCAACCTAGAAAAAATACTAAAATATAATTTAAAAAATGATATAACTTTTTTTAGATTATCTTCCCAAATAATACCTTTAGCTACAAAAGATGAAGTAGTATTTGATTATATAAAACCTTATCAAAAATATTATAATAAATTAATACCTTTAGCAAATAAAATGAGACTTGATTTTCATCCAGTTCAATTCACAGTACTTAATAGTACTAAAAAAGAAGTAATAAATAATTCAATTAAAAATCTAGAATATCACTATCAATTATTAAACGCATTAAATATAAAAAATAAAATATTAATTCTTCATATAGGAAGTAGTGTCTTAGGAAAAATAAACAGTATAAAAAGATTTATTAATAACTATAATAAATTACCTAATCATTTAAAAGAATGCATAGCTATAGAAAATGATGATAAAGTATACAACATTGAAGATTGTATATACAT
>CAYJCL010000119.1:0-1367 GCA_964368665.1 uncultured Muribaculaceae bacterium | reverse complement strand
CATCATCATGTATGTAACAATGTACAATTAGAAATAAAAGATAACTTAAAAGATATTATTAACTCATGGAAAAACCAAAAACCTAAAATGCATTATTCTTCTCCTAAAAGCAAACTAAAAAGAGAATTTAGAACTCATCATGATTATATAAATCCATATGAATTTATTGAGTTTTTAAAAATAATAAAGTTTTGCAATACAGATATAGATATCATGATAGAAGCTAAAGCAAAAGATGAAGCAGTCTTTAGACTAATCCGTCAACTAAAATATTTAACTAACTATCAAATAAAAGGAACAACTATTTACCTATAGTGTTCCTTTTATTTATATATAAATCCTTTAAATAACTTAATAAACCACTTACAAAATATAATTCCCAATATATAAAATAATATAAAATAAAAATGAATGTCTGCGTAATTAATTCTATACATAAAGTATATAAATAGTAAAGCAATAAGTAAACCATATACTAAACTAGAAAAATATTTTAGAAAAATATTTTTATTTTTCAAAAACAAAACTAAAACAAAACTATTCATATAAAAAAACATTCCAAATAAGAAAGATACAAAAAAACTAAGTATTTGAATTCTTATATCCATTATTTAAATAACTTAGATAATAAGCCCTCTTCCTTATTTAAACTTTTCTCATCTATATAAGTAACACTATTAATCTTACCCTTAATAGATACATTCCCATCATTAGTATCCAACTTAATCATTTCCAAATCAGATCCCTTTAATAATAATAAACCAAGATTACTCTCTAGTAAGAACTCTTCATTATCAAAACTATTAATTTTTTTAATACCAGTCATATAAATTCTATTACGATCAGTAACTTTAAACTCATGATTACTTGTAATTATATTTTCTACTCCATTTTTCATAATCTCATCTCCTAAATAAGTATATGACAAACAAATAAAATTAGACCAAATTAAAAACTCCAATAAGGAGTTTAAGATCAATTATTCAGCAGTTTCTTCAGGTTTATACTCTTCAGCTTTTTCATAACCATCTAAGATTGCTTCTTGTAATGCTTTTCTCATATCAGGATTGATAGGATGAGCGATATCTCTATAACTACCAGTAGCAGTTTTTCTACTAGGCATAGCAATAAACATTCCGTTGTCTCCTTCAATAACTCTAATGTCATGAATTGCGAACGAATCATCTAAAACAATAGATGCAATTCCTTTCATTCTTGATCCTTCTTTTTCAATCTTGCGTACGTTAACTGATGTTACTTGCATACATACACTCCCTCTAAAGTTTTTCAACTTAATTATATTTTATCTCTAATAAATAATAAAATCAAGAAAATTTTAAAGTTACATCACCAATTAACACATCAGC
>CAYJCL010000118.1:0-2515 GCA_964368665.1 uncultured Muribaculaceae bacterium | reverse complement strand
TCATTAGCATTAGCATATCTATATACTACATAATATTTAGTATTAACATATGTTGCTAAATCAAAATTTTGTTTATCTAAACTTACATCTCCACTAGTTGAATTAATTACTTGAGTTTTAATTGAATCATCTGGTATTGTAAATCCATTAGTAGTTAAACTATCAGTTACATAAACTTGATTACTATTATCAGGATTATTTGTAATAGTTCCTTCTACTCTAGTAATTGTATTTCCCATATCAGTAGTTTTATAAACTTCTATAGATATCCAATCATTATAAGCAGGATCTATTGTAGTTTCCATAATAACTTCAAAAGCTCCTATACCTTCATTCATACCAGATGGTTTATTAATACTAAACTCTTGAACTCCTATCCATCCAGGATATATACCATCAGGTGGTTGCACCACTGATGGACCATGTACAAAGTCTACTTCACCTAATAAAGCAGCTGTTACATCAGTTTCCATTGCAGTATTATTATTAGTTACTAAGAAAAATGCATAAGTAAGTCCCGTAACTGTAATAAATAAGCCCAGAACACTTAATATAATTATATATGTTTTCTTCATATTATCACCTACAATAATAATAACAAAATAATAAAAAATAGTAAATAAAAACTACACACATAGTGTATAGTTAATTATTTAGTTTTTTTAGTAACTTTTTTAGCTGGTTTTTCTTCAACAACTTCTACTTCAGGTTTTAAAGCTTGTTTGTTTTTATAAAAACCACATTTGCTACATGCTCTATGAGGTGCTATTGTTTCACCACAATTAGAACAAACAGTCATAGCTCCTACTTCTTTTTTAAGATGAGTACGACGCATTCTTTTTTTAGTTTTACTAGTTCTTCTAAAAGGAACTGCCATAATTTCACTCCTTCCCTTCTTTAAGTAAGTCCATTAAAGGTGACAACCTAGGATCAATACTTTTAGTATCTTCACTTTTAAGTTCCCAGCCATCTCCTTTTAAAGAATTATCTTTATTGGTATCACTTACCACACGGATTGGAACTTCCAATACAATATTTTGCCATAAAATCAAATTAATATCAAGTATATTTTGATTATTTTCATCATTTTCTTCAAAAACTTCATTAATTTTTACAGAAAATGGATAATCTATTAAAGAATTATCAACTGCATCCTTTAAAACCATCACTCCAGAAAAAGTAACATCTACTATAATTTCTTCAGTAACATTTAAATAAACTTTACCATTTACTTTAGCATTTTTTAACTCTTCAATATATATTGCATTTAGTTCACTCTTATCAAAATTAACATCATAATTAATATTAATTCCTTTATCATCAATTGTTTTAATATTAATTTCCATGTTCCACCTCAATTACAAGTGTATTTAAGATATCATTAATATACTCTTTTGTAAAGTCCTCTCCAACAAAAGATACTAAATAAGACTGATTATCTACATAAATATAACATTCAATATAATGATCATGTTTAAATATATATCCTTCATAATCACCATCTATTAAATATAACTCATCAAAATTAAATACAAACATTTTAGATAAAGTCAGCAATATAGCATTTTCTTTTATATCACCCACACTAGACAATATTCCTAAATTATAAAGCTTAGCATTACTCATATATTCAAAAAACTCTATATCATTAGTAATATTATGTTTTTCTAAATACTCGACTAATTCATCACCATCAACTAATTCAAAATCATCACCTTTTAAAAATCCGTTATGAACTGATACATCAGATCTATATAAATCAATCTTTTGATTCATAAAATCTTCACCAAAAGAAACAATATTACTATCCATACTATATCTAGCATACTCTTCATTACTCACATCTTCATATTCCAAAAAGTCATTTCTAATCTTCATATTATCATGAGTTATATATTCCTCATCAGATAATAAAGTAGTATTTATCATTAAAGTATCAATAACTTTAAAAGTATCACTCTTATCATTAAACTCTAAAATATCATTATCATCATACTTATATCTGAAATAAACAAACATTACCGACATTATATACGCAGTTAATATCGTCATTAAAATAATAAAAATATAAAGTAATAATTTTTTATTCTTCATAAGCATCACTTCCTATTTTAATTATATCAAAATAATATCAAATTACAAACATTATTTGACTTTTCTCTAAAATAAAATTAGAATAATACTAGGAAGTGATTAATATGAATATAATCGGTTTAATATGTGAATATAATCCATTTCATAATGGACACCTTTACCATATAAAAAAAATTAAAGAAATGTATCCAGATTCTCTACTAATATTAGTAATGAGCGGATACTTCACTCAACGTGGTGAAGTATCCATCATCAATAAATTAAATAAAACAAAAATTGCTCTAAACAACCATATTGATCTAGTAGTTGAATTACCAATTATTTATAGTTCTCAATCATCAGATACCTTTGCATATCGAGCAATAGAAATATTAAATCATTTAAAAATAGATACCCTAGTATTTGGAAGCGAATCAAATAA
>CAYJCL010000117.1:0-2526 GCA_964368665.1 uncultured Muribaculaceae bacterium | reverse complement strand
TCAGTTAAATGAACATGTCTATTTGATATTCCAACTGGTACTTTCATTCTCCACCATCAACTTTCCTAAGATATTATAATACATTTTCAAAAAAATATAAATAGTATATCACAATATTTAATTTATTTTAAGATTAAAGCAGTAGTAATTCCCTCTCCAACATTAGGATTAACACTAGAATATACTAAGTCAACTACAAATAAACTGATTAATATTAAAACTATAGTATTCAAAACTTTTACTTTAACAGAACTGAAATAACTACTTAATATAGGAGCTATTAAATAAACTACAGCAATTCCACCTAATCCAAAAATAATAAGAGCTTCCGCACATACTCTACCATGAATATTTAAAAAATATCCACTATAATCCCACCATTTCATTCCATCATTAAAATATTCTAAAGCAAATCCAGCAAAATATTCTACGAATCCACATAATATAACAGCAGCGAAAAACTGCAACAATGCACTTCGACGAAATTTATATAATAAAGTCAGTATTAAAATTCCACCACTACCATATATAGGCAACCAAGGACCAAACATTGTACCTCTATTTACAAATTCTCCATCCCTAACAATATGTATTGAAACTTCATAAATCCATCCGATAAAAGAAAATATAAAGAAAAACAATATAATAAATTGTATAGAATATCTCATCATATAATTAACATTTTCTAGTCGAGAATGATTAACCCTCTCAGGTAAAACACAAAGTCTCATCGGATATCTTTTAATTTCTAAAACTTCTTCAAACAACTTAGCTTGATTTTCTTCAATCATAGCTTTCTCTTCTACTTCATCTTCCAAATCTCTTTTTAAAGTAATACCTATATAATTTAAAACGGTTTCTATTTTACTCTTAGAGTAATTAACTTTAGGTTTATTTAATATTTCAACTACATCAGAATATTCCTTATCAACAACCTCTTTAGAAGGTAATTCATATAAATATTTATCATTTAGTATATCTATTCCTTCAATATTATTTTTTTTAGATTCATTTCTTAAATAAACATAAAATTCTGAATGAGTTGCAACTTGATAAGCATTAGAATAAAACAATCCTGATAGACCTAAAGTAAATACTCTCAATATCCACCAACCAATAAAAGAAAGTTCTAATTTAAAAGCTTGCCACTTATACCCAACCATCATTTTCCTAGACAAACATATTGCCTCTTTAGCTTTAACAGATGGATTTTCAGCTAAAATATAAGGAACAAGAAAATAAGAATATTTCTTTACAACTCCTCCAACAAAAAATACTAAATACCAACATAAATTAAAAAATAAAGTTACTAACATTACCCAAGAAACATTAATCCATTTTTTAACATGATATAAAAACAATATTCTTTGAGAATTAGTCTTTTTATATATTCTACTTTCTAAAAATATTCTTCTACTAATTACTTTAAACATATTACCAGTTAAAAACCAAAAAGCAAATACTCCTGCTAACACTAAACTAATAACAATAATTCCCGCAATGAGTTCCGATCCAATAATAGAATTAATGGCCGAAAAAGCACTAGCAATAATAGTGCCAGATCCTATAGTATTTAACATACTAGCTAAAAGACCGCTACCATCACCTATTATATCTTTACCACCATCTATAATTGCCGACGGAATTTTAACTATGTCCGAAAAAAATGAAACTTCCATCTCAGTAAGTAATAACGCATCCGTAAATTCAGCACCCAAAAAAGCAGCAAATAAACAAATGACTATTAATAACCAATAATGAGATTTCAAAACCTTTCTACTTTTATGTTTTAATGATTTGATACTAATTTCATCATCTTTCATACTACACCTACTTCATAATCTAATTTTATAAAATAAAAGTAAAATAAGCAACAAAAAAGACATCAATGTCTTTTTATAATACCTTTAATCTATATAAGAAATAATTTTATCTTTAACTCTACTCCAAGTACTTCTTAAACTTTCATGAGTTAATACATTTTCTACTTCATCAATCAAAACCCACATCATATCATGAGTATCTATACAATCATTATCGCTTTCTCCGTCATCTATCGCTATATACATATAACATATACACTTCTCACCAGATGGAGTCTTATATCTTTCAACAATAGGTTCATCATCAATAATAATCGCTTTTCTCTTAACTTCTTCTTCAGTTTCTCTAATAGCACATTCCATAATAGATTCATCATCTTCCTTATGTCCTTTAGGAAAAGTAATATCTTCTTGAATTCTTCTTTTAACCATTGCTACTTTTTTAGTATTTTTATCAACTAAAAAGCATCCAGCTTTAATAGTCTCATCTTCTAAAACATACTCATATAATGTAGTATTTTGTGGTCTAAAAGAAAGAAAATCAGTATGTTCATTATATCCAATTAAATTAAAATGTAACGATTTTAAAAATCCTCCATGCGTAACAACTAATATATTTTTATCCTTATAATTATCTCTAATATATTCTAAAAACCTTCTACCACGATCAAGACAATCTCTTACAGATTCAACACCCATAGTA
>CAYJCL010000116.1:0-2527 GCA_964368665.1 uncultured Muribaculaceae bacterium | reverse complement strand
TGTATTAATAATGAAATATTTGAAGCTGCTAAGACTAAGGATGATGAAGAACTAGCTACAATGATGAATTTTTATGATTATATAGAAGTTCAACCTATTAGTAGTATGTCTCATTTAATTGGGATGGATGGTAGTGGAATAAGTACTGAGTTTGATTTACAAGAAGTAATTAAAAAAATTATTAGAGTTGCTAAGAGTTGTGGTAAGTTAGTTGTTGCTACTGGAGATGTACATCATTTAACTAAGGAAGATAAAATTAGTAGAGAGATAATTATTGATCAAAAAACTAATGGAAGACTACATCCTTTAAATAGAAAAGGTTTAGTAGTTCCTTCAATGCATTTTTTAACTACTAATGAAATGTTAGAAGAATTTGCTTTTTTAGATAGTGATTTAGCTTATGAGATAGTAGTTACTAATACTAATAAGATTGAGGAAATGGTTGAACATTTAGAAATTATTAAGAAAGATTTATATACTCCTAAGATGGATAATAGTGATGAGTTAACTAGAGATATGTGTTATAACAAAGCTAGGGAGATGTATGGAAGTGTATTACCTGAAATAGTAGAAGAACGTTTAGAGAAAGAATTAAATGGGATTATAAGTAATGGATATTCGGTATTATATTTAATTGCTCAAAAGTTAGTTAAGAAGAGTAATGATGATGGATATTTTGTTGGATCTCGTGGATCGGTTGGTTCTTCATTTGTTGCTACAATGATGGGTATTACGGAAGTTAATGGATTACCTGCTCATTATTTATGTAATGATTGTAAATTAAGTATTTGGGATGATGAGAATGGTTCATTTAACTTAAGATATGCATCTGGTTATGATTTACCAGATATGATATGTCCTAAGTGTGGTAAAGCAATGAGTAAAGAAGGTCAAGATATTCCTTTTGCTACGTTTTTAGGATTTAATGCTGAGAAGGTTCCAGATATAGATTTAAATTTCTCTGGTGATTATCAAGGTAAAGCTCATGATTATACTAAGGAATTATTTGGTGATGAGTTTGTTTATAGAGCAGGGACGATTGGTACTGTAGCTGAGAAGACAGCTTTTGGATATGTTAGAGCTTATTGTGAGACTAAAGGTATAACAATGAGAAATATCGAAACTGAAAGACTTAGTATTGGTTGTACTGGATGTAAACGTAGTAGTGGTCAACATCCTGGTGGAATAATAGTTATTCCTGATTATATGGATGTTTATGATTTTACACCTTTTCAATATCCAGCTGATGAACCTAATAGTACTTGGTTTACTACTCATTTTGCTTTCTCAGCTATTCATGATAATGTATTAAAACTTGATATACTTGGTCACGATGATCCGACGATGTTAAGATATTTAGGAGATAAGACGGGTATAGATATTAATACGATTAATTTTGATGATAAAGGAGTTCTTAGTTTATTTAGTGGTCCTGAGGCATTAGGCATTAAACCTACTGATATTAATTGTATATCTGGGACTTTAGGGATTCCTGAGTTTGGGACTAATTTTGTTATTAAGATGTTAGAAGAGATTAAACCTAGTTCTTTTGCTGATTTAGTTAAAATTTCTGGATTATCGCATGGTACTGATGTATGGGTAGGTAATGCTAGAGATTTAATTATTAATAATGTAGTTGAATTTAAAGATGTTATTGGATGTCGTGATGATATATTAGTATATTTAATGAATCATGGAGTAGATGCATCTTTAGCGTTTAAGATATCAGAGTTTGTTCGTAAAGGAAGAGCTTCTAAAGATCCTGATACTTGGGTAGGTTTTGTTGAAAAATTAGAAGAAGCTGGAATAGAAGATTTCTTTATTAAATCTTGTGCTAAAATTAAGTACATGTTCCCAAAAGCACATGCTACTGCATATGTTATGATGGGATTTAGAGTAGCTTGGTTTAAGTTATATAAACCAATATATTATTACTCAGCTTATTTTAGTATTAGATGTAGTGATTTTGATGTTGAGGCAATGCTGAAGGGCTATGATGGAGTTAAAGCTAAGATTGATGAAATAGCTGCTAAGGGATATGATGCTACTACTAAGGAATCTAATACTAAGGATGTACTTAGTGTTGCTTTAGAAATGTTAGCTAGAGGATTTACTTTTAAAAATATTGATATTAAGAGAAGTGAATCTAAAACTTTTGTCATCGAAGAAGATGAAAAAAGTTTGATAATACCATTTGGAGCTTTAGATGGTCTTGGAGATCAAGTAGGTAATAATATTATCGAACAAAGACTAGAAAAAGAATATTATAGTATCGAAGATTTACAAAAAAGAGGGAAGATTTCTGTTACTACTATAGAGAAGTTAAGAACTTTAGGAGTACTAGATGGAATGCCTGAGTCAAGTCAGTTAAGTTTGTTTTGACAAATTAAATTTATAGAGTTATAATTTATTTAATGAATTTATTTCATTCAAAAAAGAGCTTTACGCTATTAATTCTTCAATAATAAATTGATTGAATTAAAGATTTGTGCGTTGATAGCTCTTTTTTGTTGTTATAATTTTTTTG
>CAYJCL010000115.1:0-2548 GCA_964368665.1 uncultured Muribaculaceae bacterium | reverse complement strand
CTTCTTTAACAATCATTACATCTTCATCATCTTTAGCAATTTTTTCAACTTCTAAGAAAAATCCTACATCCTTTAACTCATCTAATACTAATTCATATTCTTTATACTTATAAGTCCTTCTAATATTATGAACTCTAATTTGTTCTACAAATCCCATACCAATAATTATATTATACATCGTATCATAGTCTTTAACTTTAGTCTCTTCTTCATCAGAATATATCCATCTTTTACCTTCAAAATGATTCTTCTTATAAGTAATATATGCTTTATCACCTTTTTTTCTAAGTCTTAACAATTCATTAATTCTTAAATCAGCCTCAGGTTTAAAATTATCAGTCATTGGATTTTCAAAATATATATCTAATATTTCCTTCTCACCATCAAACTTAAACTGACTTAATATATCTAAAGCTTCTTCTTTAGAATTATCAAAATCTACTAATATCTCTACTTCTTTCATTCTTCACTACTTTCTAATAACTTAGTATCTACACTATTAATAGCATCAAATCTCTTAGTAATCTTCTCAGTAGTTATATGAATATCTTTAACATCTTTAGATACAGTATCAATACTTCTAGATAACTTATCCCATCTTTCACGATATTTAATAAACTCATTGCCTAATTTAGATAACTCTAATTGAATAACCTGAGCATATTTATCTCTTTCTAAGTTTTTAACAACCATTAATATAATTGATAAAGTACTCATTAAAGTAGTAGGACTTGCAAGCCATACCTTATTTTTAATAGCATATTCTAAAATATCAGGATGATACGCATTTATTTCAGCAAAGATTGCCTCAGCTGGCAAAAACATAATTGCTTCTTCAGTAGTTTCTCCAGTAATAATATACTTACTACTTATAGCATCAATATGTTTTTTAACATCACTCTTAAATAATTTTAAAGCAGTTTCTCTCTCACCTGCAGTATAAGATTTATCAGTCATTTTACGATAATTTTCTAAAGGAAATTTACTATCAATAACTATAGTTCCTAAAGGTTCAGGAGCATATAAAATAGCATCAGCAATAGATCCATTACTCATCTTATGTTGTAAATCATATATACCCTTCTTCTCTCCAAAAATATTAGTTAAAATATAATTAAGATTTACTTCTCCAAATATCCCTCTAGTCTTCTTATCAGTTAAGACACTTTGTAAAGATACTATTTCAGTAGATAAACTATCAATTTTCTTTTGAGCTTCATCTATTTTAGTAAGTCTTTCTAATATACTATTAAAAGTCTTATTCGTCTTTTCAAAATTATCATCAATTCTTTGATTCACTCTATCATTAATCTCTAATAACTTTCTTTCAATAGTATTATTTAACTTATCAAAATCATCTCTTAAATCCTTACTAAATTTTAATTTGAAATCACCAATTTCCTTAGTTAAATTAGTTTCATTTTTACCAAGTCTTTCAATAATATCTAAACTATTATTCTTCTTAAACATATTTACTAGTAACAATCCAATAACTACTACTAATAATCCTATAATTACATATTCCATATATACCTCAATCTATTTTCAATTTTCTATTTATTATTTTACTAACTATATAAGCCAATAGCAATACTAATAACGTTCTAATTAGTATCCAAGGCTCTACCAAACTTTCAATTAAACTAGTACCTATAAATCCACAAAAGTAAACTAAAAAAGTTTTACCAATTAATAAAGCAGCAAAGTACTTTCTAAAACTTATTGTAGATAAACCAGCACCTATATTAAACATACACCCTGGTAAGAAAGGATTAGCTATTAAAACAACTAAAGTACTAAATCTAATATTATCAAACTTATCCATTATCAATTTAATAAACTTCTTATTCCGATATTTTATATCAAAAGACTTCTTAATTTTCTTTTTAAATAATGTATAAGATAAAAGACATCCTATAATTACAAAAAACAATGAAATAATTAATCCCCAAAAACTTCCAAATATCAAGAAGTTAACAGATATAAACACTATTAAAGGTAAAAAAGGTAATATAGCTTCTACCATTAACAAAAAACAAGCTATTATCGGACCATAATTACCTAAATTAATTAATAACTCATTAATCCAATCATTTATAAATTCCATAAACACTCCTATATTATTATAATATATTTACAAGAAAAAATCACTCATTAAATACATGAGTGACATTATAACCATAAAATTCTAAAATATTTACAGCTCTTCTACTTTTTACTCCCTTAAGACAAGTTATATAATAAGGCAAACTCTTATTTAACAATTCTTTATGATTCATTAAAAGTTTATTCAAAGGTATATTTATACTACTAGGATGATGATTTTCATAATATATAGAATGATCATTAACATCAATTAACTTTCCCATTGAGAGTGTATATTGATTTATGTGAATCTTCTTCATTCTCTCACCACTATATACTATGTACTTAAAAAAATATCAATTAATTAATTCAACTAAAAAAGAAGATTAATCATCTTCTCCAAAAAAGTCATCAAAATATTCATCATCAGATACAACATTATCATTAACAATAACACTATCTA
>CAYJCL010000114.1:0-2590 GCA_964368665.1 uncultured Muribaculaceae bacterium | reverse complement strand
TATTTGATATTGAATTATATTTAATATTTTAGTATAATTAAGATACTAAGGAGGATTAGTTATGGCATTTAAAAAATTAAAGAACGTTTTAGGATTTGGTGAGGAAGAGAAATTATCTGGATCTGAAGATGAATTTTATACTATTACTGAGGAAGAAGCTATAGAAGAAGCTGAAAGAACTGGTAATAAAATGATTTTACTTGAACCTCGTGCTTTTTCTGAAAGTCAACAAATAGCTGATCATTTAAAGACTAGAAATAGTGTAGTAGTTAATTTAAAAAGAGTTACTTCTGACCAAGCTAAGAGAATTATAGATTTTCTTAGTGGTTGTATATATTCTATAGGTGGATCAATGCAAAAAATTGGTGTTGGAATTTATCTTTGTGCTCCAAAGAATGTTAATGTACAAGGTAAGATTACTGAAGACGCTAGTAGTAAAGAAGAAATTGATGAAGAAATAGAATGGTAATTCTATGAAGAAGTTTAAAACTAGTATTAATGGATATGATAAATTAGAAGTTTTAGAATTTGTAGATGCTGTTACTAAGGAATATGAAAATATTTTAAATAAATTAAAGATTCAAGAAAAAGAATTGGAGTCTTTGAAGAGTGGTGTATCTACTGATAGTTTTGATAAAGCTGTTTATGTAGCTGAAGAAGCTTCTAAACAGATTAAAAGAAACGCTCAAGGAGAGGCTTCTATTATTGTAGATAAAGCTAAGAATGATGCTTCTAGAATACTTAATGATTCTTTAATAAGAGCTAGAAAAGTTAATGAAGAAGCAGAAGAGTTAAGAAGAAGAATAGTTGTATATAAAAGAAGAATTAAAAATGTAATTGAAGATCAATTAAATGTTATTGATGATATGGATAATATTAATCTTTAAATTTCATTTTTAGATTTAATGAATTCTTTTAAGAGTCTTGTTAAGGCTCTTTTTTCAATTCTTGAAACATAACTTCTACTAATATTTAATGACTTAGATATTTCTTTTTGAGTCATTGATTCTGTATTATAAAGACCGTATCTTTTAGTAATTATTTCTTTTTCTCTTTCATTTAATACACTTAAATAATTAGTTAATAAATCGATATTATTTTCTAGATGTATTTTGGTGGCAATGTCGACTTCGTCGTCTTTGACAAGGTCAATAAGTGAAACTTCATTGCCATCTTTATCATAACCTACATAGTCATTAAGGCTTATATTATTTAAGTGTTTTTTAGATGATCTAAAATGCATTAGGATTTCATTTTCAATGCATCTTGCTGCATAGGTTGTAATTCTAGTAGATTTGGATTTTGAATAACTATCTATTCCTTTAATTAATCCGATAGTTCCAATACTTATTAAATCATCAGGATCATAATGAAGTGAGTCAAATTTTTTGACTATATGAGCTACTAATCTTAAGTTATGTTCGATTAGTTTGTTTCTTGCTTGCTTGTCTCCTTTACTCATTAAATCAATATATATTGCTTCTTGATCCTTTTTTAAAGGATCAGGGAATACGTTATTGGAATAACTTCCTGTAAAGAAAATCATATCTTTTAAAAAACTTATTAATTCTATAAACATAATACCACCTTAATAAAGTATATTTATTTAAGTTATTTTTATTTGTAAAAAGATTAATAAAATGGTAAAATTAGTTTAAGGATGGTGTATTTATGAAAGATGTAAATATTTTACTTGCTTCTGGAGTAGATTTAGCTGCTAGTTTAGAGCTATTTGGTTCTCAAGAGGTATATGATGAAACTTTAGTTGATTTCTTAGCTGAAGTCAATGGTAAATTAGATAATTTAGCTAAATATAAAGAATTAAATGATTTAGCTAATTATGCAATCTACGCTCACTCTTTAAAGAGTGATGCTAGATATTTTGGTTTTACTAAATTGTCTGAAATGGCTTTGTCTCATGAAATGGCTGGTAAGGAAGATAATGCTAGTTTTATAATTGAAAATTATGATGTGTTAATTAATGAAGTGCATAGTGTTTTAAATATTGTTAGAACTTATTTAGGAGTTAATGCTCCTAGTAAAGAAGATAATGTAGTTATTTTAAATAAGAATAAGTCTTTATTAATAGTTGATGACTCTAATATTGTGGTTAATTTTACTAGTAAGATTTTTGCTGATGATTTTAATATTATTACTGCTAAAGATGGAGAAGAAGCTATAAGATATTTATTTGATCATAGTAATTTAAATATAGTAGCAGTATTATTAGATCTTAATATGCCTGGAATGAATGGATTTGATGTTTTAGATTATGCTAAAGACAATAACTTATTTAGTAAATTAGGGATTTCAATTATAACTGGTGCTGAAGAACAAGAAACTATTGATAAAGCTTTTTCGTATCCAATTATAGATATGTTAAAGAAACCTTTTAGTGAAGAAAATGTTAAGGCAGTACTGGATAAAACAATAAATAGTAAAGAATGGTAATATGGAAAAGAAAATAATAATAGGAAGTGTTATATTAATTATAATTATATCTTTATATTTTATTTTTAGAAGTAGTGAATATGAAGGCTATTGGTGTAATTATACTGAAGAAGATACTTTAAGAATTACATTAGATGAT
>CAYJCL010000113.1:0-2590 GCA_964368665.1 uncultured Muribaculaceae bacterium | reverse complement strand
ATACAAGTGATATTCATATTATGAAAAATATTGATTGGGGTGCAGTAGCTTATTTAACACAATCTAAATATGGTATATGTGAGGCGGATGGCACTTGTTCTTTGACGGTTCTTAATAATGCCTATCATTCTCTTGAAGGTGGAGGAGATATGATTACTGGGTGTGGAGGTCATGCAACTGATTCTTTTAACGTTTATCCTTTAACTGGATTGGATATTTGTCCTGTTGATTATAGATGGACAACTGCAAATGGCGTTTTGGCTTCTACTACTCATAATATAACAGGTATATATGATATGGCTGCGGGTAGATATGAGTATACGATGGCTAATATTACGAATGAAGATGGTTCTTTTAATGAAGGTGCTTTTGAATTTTCGCCTGTTCCTGATGAAATTTATTATGATCATTATGAATATAGGGTTCTTGATGCACCAGCTACCAATGGAATTCCTGGTGATGCTACTGATGAATTAATGACTACGAATTGGAATATGCCTCATTGGAATTTAGATGGATCTACTTTTCCTTATGATGAAAGACCGTTTATTGTTAGAGGGGGAGGGTTATATGGATATCACTCATCTGGTATATTTGCGTATAATGGACATTCAGGTTTAATTGTTTGGGATTATAGTACTAGAACTGTTATTACTCCATTAATTTAAACAATATATTTCTTGAATATATTGTTTTTTTATTATATAATTTATTAAGAATAGAGGTAGCTATGAAACCAAAGATTTTATTATTAACACTTACAGGGACAGCATTAATACTTAGTTTGATTTTAGGGCTTTCCTATGCGTTATGGATGATTACTGATACTCAAGATGGAGAGAATTTAGTAGATAGCGATTGTTTTGCTATTGATTTTAGTGAAGATGTATCTACTACAATAAATTTAGCAAATTCTTTTCCAATGATTGATAGTGATGGAATGAAATCATCACCATATCAATTTACAATAGAGAATACTTGTGCTACTGGAGCGGTATATAATGTTAGATTAGAAGTATTAAGTACTACTGATATTGCTCATAATTTGATTAAAGGTTCTGTAGATAATAATGCTCCAATAGTTATGACAAATGAAATATTAGCAGATTCTAGTATTATTGAAGGTGCTAGTGCTTATGTATTATACGATGATTATATAGCGGGTAATACAACTGTTAGTCATGATTTTAGAATGTGGATTGATGAGTCTGGAACGGTTGATAATGCTGCTAATAAAAGAATAGATGCAAAAATCACTGTTAGTTCGGAAGCGTCTTATATTCCGTATTCAGATACCGTTTTGGCAGGTAGTGATCCAGTGTTAGATAGTAAAATGATACCTGTTAATATATCTGATACTGGTGTAGTAACTGTAGCTGACATATATGAGGAATGGTACAACTACACAAATAGTGAATGGGCGAATGCTGTAATAGTTGATCCTTCATTTGTAACACTAGATCCCGGTACAACAATACCTATGGAATCAATTGAACAGATGTATGTATGGATACCAAGATATGAATATAAGAAGTCGTCAATTGTAAATTCTGATGAATCTATTGAGATTAATTTTGTATCAAGGAATGTAGTAAATACTAATATAGAAAATGATGTTATAGTACATCCTGCGTTTACTTTTGGTGATATTGAACAATCTGGGCTTTGGGTTGGTAAATTTGAACTTGGTTGGCGAGATGGATTTATAGATAATCCTTCTTTACCTTACAACAATGGTGTGGATACTACTTATTTGATTAAGCCTAATATAAATTCTGCTCATACTACTGAAGTTAGTACAATGTATTATAATATTCATGATTCAAAAACATTGTATTCATTAGATACAAGAACTGATGTTCATATGATGAAAAATACTGATTGGGGAGCAGTGGCTTATCTTTCACAATCTCAGTATGGGATATGTGAAGATGATATTACGTGTTCAGTAAAGATAGAAAATAATAATTATTATAATAGTTCTACATTTGATATAGTAACAGGATGTGGAGGAAACGATACAGCACAAAGTGTATCGTTATCAGGAATAAATATATGTCCAGCAGAAAATACGTGGGAAACAACAAATGGTATTAAAGCAAGTACAACACAAAATATAACAGGAATATATGATATGGCTGGAGGAAGAGAAGAATATGTAATGGGAAATATGCAATACAATGGCGGGAAATTTTATTCATCTGCTTCTGGTTTTCTCATTGCACCAGATACAAAGTATTACAATTCATATCTTAATGGGTCATCATTTCTTGATTATTCAAGAGGGTTGTATGGAGATGCAACTATTGAATTAAATCCAGGAGGAGATTCTACATCTAATAATTATGTAATGGAAAATTGGAATAATGATTATGCTCTTTTTAGTTATTCGGAATATGCATGGATTGCACGTGGTGGACTTTCTAGCTATGGAGATAAGGCTGGTATTTGGGTTTTCCGTAGAGAATATGGGAATGCTCATCCTATTTATACTTCACGAATTGTTCTAACCGTGGAATAAATTTAATTTATATTTATTTGATATTGAATTATATTTAATATTTTAGTATAATTAAGATACTAAGGAGGA
>CAYJCL010000112.1:1288-2624 GCA_964368665.1 uncultured Muribaculaceae bacterium | reverse complement strand
AAAAAGCATGTTAGTTTTCACAATATGCTTTTTTTAGTTGATAATATTCTTGATTAAATTCATAGAATATTTGATGTATTTCTGTTGCTAGTGTTGTATAGTCTGAATATCCATGAAGTGTTAGTAACACTAAATAATAAGGTTGTTCTTCATATACAATTGATAATTCATTAAAGTATTGATTATACAGTCCATATTTATTTACTTGTAACGCTTCGCTTGATTGATAAAATTTGAATTTTTCTGTTGGGAAGTATGATACTAATTCTTTAGAATATTCATTATCTAATTCTATAAAGTCATTTAATGCTTCTAGGTAATGCGTTGCATCTTCTAGATTAATATATGAATATTGATCGCTTGTTGAATATGGATTAGTTGCTCCTAGTGACTTAGCAAAGTCTCTTAGGTTATCAACACCTATATAATAATATAATGTTAAGTATGATGAATTATCACTAACTTTTAAACTTTGTTCTACCAAATGCTTAATAGTATAATATTTATTTGTATTATAATACTTTAATTCTTCTTCTAGGTCTATTTCATCATTTAATGCTTTTTGATATATATATAATGCTGGTAATATTTTTACTGCACTAGCTGCGTAATGATATACTTCGTCATCGTAAGATATGTTATTATTATTTGTTATGCTTGTATAAGAAAAACTCATATTATAATCAATACTTATTTTATTATATAATTCTTGTTCTAACAAAATCATATCCTCTGTTTCAAAATCATTTTCTATACAAGCGTTGATTTCTTCTTGTGTTGGTCCTAAATCTACTTGATCATTTTTTTCATCTTTTGATTCAATTGTTTTAGTTAAGACGTTGAACGCTGATAGCACTACTACTAAGATAATCGTTATTGTTAAAAGTATAAATTTTTTCATGTTATCACCTAATTCGATTATAGCATATATTTCTTAAAATTATCTTAAATCATAAAAAAATTACACTAATGTGTAATTTTTAGTTTGAATTAATTATTCAATAATTTCTGCTACTACCCCAGCACCAACAGTACGTCCACCTTCTCTGATTGAGAATTTAGTACCTTGTTCTAGAGCAACTGGAGCGATAAGAGTAACTTCCATATCGATATTATCTCCAGGCATAACCATTTCTACACCGTCAGGTAATTTGATTTCACCAGTAACGTCAGTAGTTCTGAAGTAGAATTGTGGTCTGTAGTTTGAGAAGAATGGAGTATGACGTCCACCTTCTTCTTTACTTAATACGTAAACAGAAGATTTGAATTTTTTATGTGGAGTAACACTTGCAGGTTTAGCAAGAACTTGTCCACGTTCAACGTCATCACGAGTAAT
>CAYJCL010000112.1:0-1278 GCA_964368665.1 uncultured Muribaculaceae bacterium | reverse complement strand
TACACCAGCATTATCTCCTGCTACAGCTGAATCTAATTGTTTTCTGAACATTTCGATTCCTGTAACAACTGTTTTACGAGTTTCTCTTAAACCAACGATTTCAACTTCGTCATTTAATTTAAGTTCTCCACGTTCACAACGTCCAGTAACAACTGTACCACGACCTGTGATAGTGAATACGTCTTCAATACTCATTAAGAATGGTTTGTCAGTTTCACGAGCTGGTAATTCGATATAAGTATCAACAGCAGCTAATAAATCTTTAATAGATTGTCCAGCAGCTTCATCACCTTCGATAGCTTTAAGAGCTGATCCTTTAATAATAGGACATTCAGCATCAAAACCATATTCTCCTAATAATTCTCTGATTTCCATTTCTACTAAGTCAAGTAATTCAGGATCATCAACTTGGTCACATTTGTTCATGTAAACAACGATTTTAGGAACCCCAACTTGTCTTGATAATAGAATGTGTTCTCTTGTTTGAGGCATAGGTCCATCTGCAGCTGAAACAACTAAGATAGCTCCATCCATTTGTGCAGCACCAGTGATCATGTTTTTAACATAGTCAGCATGTCCTGGGCAGTCTACGTGAGCATAGTGACGAGTGTCAGTTTCATACTCAACGTGAGCGGTATTAATAGTAATACCTCTTTCTCTTTCTTCTGGAGCTTTATCGATATTTGCATAATCAACGAATTCTCCGAAGAATTTTGTAATTGCAGCAGTTAATGTTGTTTTACCATGGTCAACGTGTCCAATAGTACCAATATTAACGTGCGATTTTGAACGGTCAAATTTTTCTTTTGCCATATTCTTTCTTTCCTCCTTAAAAATCTATATATATTTTATCTAATTCTTGCTATTTTAGCAAGTATTATTTTTATTTGTCGCCGTTTTTCTTTATTATATCTTCAGCGATTGATTTTGGAACTTCTTCATAATGATCTAGTTCCATAACGAAGTTACCACGTCCTTGAGAATTACTTCTTAAAGATGTTGCATAACCAAACATTTCTGATAGTGGTACCATTGCATCAATTTGTAATGCATTACCTCTTGATTCTTGTCCAAGTGGTTTACCACGACGAGATGTTAAGTCTCCCATTACATTACCCATGTATTCTTCTGGTACTGTAACAGCAACTTTCATGATTGGTTCTAAGATAACTGGTTTACATTTTTTGATAGCTTCTTTTAAAGCCATTGAAGCAGCGATTTTGAATGCCATTTCTGATGAGTCAACATCATGGTATGATCCGTCAAATAGTGTAGCTT
>CAYJCL010000111.1:0-2636 GCA_964368665.1 uncultured Muribaculaceae bacterium | reverse complement strand
GGAACTTTATGAAGTCCATCAAACTCTGATTTAACAAAATTAGTACTTACTTCTTTAGGTAATTCAGGAATTCTTACAGCAGACTTAGTAAACATCTTATCTAAATGTTCACATAAAGATTTAACTTTTAAATTAACATCCGACTCAGTTGCAATTTTAGCAGTTTGAAACTCATATATATCGTCTAATTTAATTAAACCTCTACCAGATATTTTAGAAGGTGTGACATCAGTTCTACCGATTAATGATCTATACTCATAATCATCATTCATTTGTAAAGTAAACTGAATACCAAAGTTTTGTGATAACTTAGAACGCATTCCGTTACTTCCACTAATAGTAGCAATAACAAACATCCCATACTTAGGTCCTTCTCTAGTTATTTTAACTAAAGTTTCAAAATGCTCAGTACCATAAGTATCATTAAATGCTTCAAAATTATTAACTATTAAAATCATATTAGGTAGAGAAGTTTTACTATTCTTAATAAACGTTTCATAACTACCATTATATTCAATAAATAATCTCTTTCTCTCTTCAATACTCTTAATAAATAACTTAAATAAATTATCTATTCTATCCTTATCAGAAGAGAATGTTAATCCTCCTATTTGAGGAGCGTTTTTAAATAATCTTAAAGTTTCAGAACCAAAATCTATTGCATATAAATTTAACTCTTCAACAGTATAAGAAGTAATTAAAGAATAAACTAAACTATTAACTAAACTATCTTTTCCACTACCAACCATACCATAAATTAAAGCATTTCCTTCTTTAGATATTGGAATAGTAAGCACTCCTTGTTCTTGTTTTTTAGGAGCATCATACTCACCTATTACTGGATTTATATTAAAGTTAACTTTATGATAATCATACTTAGTTTTTAAATCATCAATAAATATATTAGCAGGTATCTTACTTAACCATAACTTCTTAACTTTAATATTATCTACCTTAGCAGTTTCAATTAAATAATTTAAAATATTAGGTAACTCTTCACCTTTTAACACTCCATTATCATTATTTTTTTCACTATCTTCACTTCTTATATAAGATCCAACATTATCCACAAAATCTACAGAAGTATTAATTTTCTTTCTTCTCTTATCGCTTTCATAGTATGGAGCTCCACACCATGCACTTTGTCCAAGAGCAAAAAACTCATTATAACCAACTTGTAAATAAAATCTACCAGCTTCCTTAAGCATTGCTGCAGCAGGAGATTTAATCATATCATTACTATCACTCTTATCTTGAACTTTCAAACATACTCTAAACTTACTATTCGACCAAATTTGATCATCCACAACCCCACTAGGTTTTTGAGTAGCAAGAATTAAATGAACTCCTAAAGATCTACCAATACGAGCAGTAGATATTAACTGAGCCATAAACTCTGGTTGTTGAACTTTTAACTCAGCAAATTCATCACTTATAATAAATAAATGACTTATCGGTTCATCCACTTTACCAGCTCTATATAATCTTTGATATTTATAAATATCAATGGTACTCTCTCCTACTTTATCACGAGCTTCATTAAATATCCTTTGTCTTCTTTTAAGTTCACTTTGTAAAGAAGACAAAGACCTATTAATTTCAGTAACATCTAAATTAGTTATAGTGCCAGCTAAATGAGGTAAATTAACTCCAGTCTCTTTATTTTCAAATGCACCAGCAAGTCCTCCACCCTTATAATCAATTAATACAAAATTAACTTCATGAGGATGATAATTAACTGCCATCGATAAAATATAAGTAATAATAAACTCTGATTTACCACTACCAGTCATCCCCGCAATTAAACCATGAGGACCATGAAACTTTTCGTGTAAATCTATTTTAAACATATCTCCATTTTGATTTACACCTACTGGAGATGCTAAAGATTTAGTCGGATCATTACTCTTCCACTTATTAACAGAATTTAACTGTTTAACATTAGAAGCACTATACATTTCTAAAAACGATAATACACCAGGCAATTCATATCGACCCTCATTTAAATCTATAGGAATATTAGATACTTGATAATAATTCTCTTTCAAATCAAAATTAATAAAATCAGGTACAAAAGTTGTCTTTTTATTATTTACTAATTCATTTTCAAACATTTGACCTTCAGTCTCAGATAAATTTATAAATGTACTCACATCATTAGACAAAGTATTTAATTTATCAGTAGAAAATATAATACTAAATCCTAAGAATATCTTAGTATTTAAAATTTCACTAATAATAGATAAATTTCTAGTACCTTCAATATCATCAGTAATTATCATATACATAGTATTAAAACTACTTATTCCTTCTCTACTAGCAACATCTTGTTTTCTTTTACTAAATATTTCTTCTAAATAATTACTAATGCTGTAATTGTCTTCACTATTAATTCCATAAAATCTTATGGTTTTTTCATCATTCCATAAATAAGGAGTATTTTTTAAACTTTCCCATCTGTTATCAAGATTATTTGATAAAATAACAATCTTTAAATTACTCCAACTATGATAAGCAATACTTTGTAATATTAACCCATCAATAAAACTTTTATTAATATCCATATGACCAATAATACCTGCAGTAAACTTACTCTTTAAAGGAATAGTAACAGGTACATTAGTTAAATATTTTAT
>CAYJCL010000110.1:0-2662 GCA_964368665.1 uncultured Muribaculaceae bacterium | reverse complement strand
CTACTATTCCACAAAAAGCAGCTGGTTTTCTAATTGAATCTCCAGTATCACTACCAAGTGCATAAGGATATACTCCTGCAGCAACAGCTGCAGCAGAACCACTAGAAGAACCTCCAGTAATTCTTGTTAAATCCCAAGGATTTTTTTGAATACCTGTATGAGCAGTAATTCCTTTACCACCCATACCAAATTCATCCATTGCTGTTTTATTAACTCCAACAGCTCCAGCACTTTCTAAATTCTTAACAGCAGTAGCTGTAAAAAATGGCACATAGTCTTTTAATGTATTAGAAGACCCAGTAGATAATATATCTTTAGTTGAATAATTATCTTTAATTCCATAAGGAATTCCACTAAGAAGATTATCAGTAATAACGCCTTCTTTAACTTCATCCATAATTGTTACAAAAGCATTACAATGCTTTTGTATTTCCTTACTCATCTTTAAAGATTCATCTATTAATTCTCTAGAAGTAGTTTTCCCGTCTTTAAGTAATTGGTGTAATTCAACAATACCTTTATTAATCATTATCCCACCACCTTTAATACTTCTACTTCTCTTCCATTAACTCTATCACTATTTCTTAAAATATCATCAATATCACAAGATTCATTAGCTATATCTTCTCTTAGATCAAACTCAAAATCATCTAAACAATGAGTCATTGGAGTAACTTCACTAAGTCCATCAATATCATTTAACTTATCAATATGTAAATCAATATCATCAAATTCTTTTAATACTAATTCATTTTCTTCTTTAGTTAAACCAATTAATAATTTATCAGCATAAGAATCAATCATTTCTTTATTAAATTTACTCATCTTTATCCTCTAAATCTAATTTAATACCTAATTCTTTTAATTGAGCTTCAGATACTATTGATGGAGCTTCACTCATCATATCACTAGCACTTTGAGTTTTAGGGAATGCCATAACATCTTTAATATTCTCAGTTCCGCTAAGTAACATAGTAAATCTCTCTAATCCAAATGCTAATCCGCCATGAGGAGGAGTACCATATTTAAATGCATCAATAAAGAAACCGAACTTATTTTGAATTTCTTCATCACTAAGTCCTAAAGCTTCAAATACTTTTGCTTGCATCTTAGGATTATGAATTCTTATTGATCCACCACCTAATTCATAACCATTTAAAACAATATCGTAAGCAATCGATTTACAAGTTTCAGGTTTACTCATTGCTTCTAAACTCTCAGGCATTGTAAATGGATGATGAGTAGATTTATATCTATCATCAGATTCAGAATACTCAAATAAAGGAAAATCAACAACCCATAAGAAATTGAACTTATTTTCATCAATTAAATTTAATTCTTTACCAAGTTTAAGTCTTAAAGCACCTAGTGCATCATAAACAATCTTCTTCTTATCAGCAACTATTAAAATTAAATCATTATTTTCAACTCCATAAGTAGTTTTAATTAATTCTAATTTTTCTGCTTCTAAGTTTTTAGCAATAACACCACTAAACTCATTATTATCATACTTAAGCCATGCAAGTCCCTTAGCTCCATAGATTTTAACAAAGTCAGTTAAGTGTTCTACATCACTACGAGAATACTTATCACCATTATTTTTAACAATTAAACAATTAGCAATACCTCCATCAGCGATTACATTTCTAAATACATTCATTCCTGTATCAGATAAGATATCAGTTAAATCTAATAATTCCATCTCAAATCTAGTATCTGGTTTATCAGATCCATATCTACTCATTGCTTCATCATATGGCATTCTAGGTATATCAGGAATATTTATATCTTTAACATCCTTCATTACAGATTTAATTAATCCTTCAACAGTATTTATGATATCTTCTTGCTCTACAAAACTCATCTCTATATCTATTTGAGTAAACTCTGGTTGACGATCAGCTCTTAAATCTTCATCTCTAAAACACTTAGCTATTTGATAATATTTCTCAAATCCACCAACCATTAATAATTGTTTAAATATTTGTGGACTTTGAGGTAGCGCATAAAAACTACCTGGATTAACTCTTGATGGAACTATATAATCTCTAGCTCCTTCAGGAGTACTTTTACACAATATAGGAGTTTCTATTTCGTAAAAATCTAAATCATTTAAATATTTTCTAGTTGCTTGGGCAATTTCATGTCTAACTTTTAAAGCATTCTTTAATTTATCTTTTCTTAAATCTAAATATCTATATTTTAATCCAGTTGTTTCATTAACATCCGCGTCATCATAAATATTAAAAGGTACAGGATCTGCCTCACTTAAAATTTCTAAATTATCTACTATTAATTCAACTTCTCCAGTAGTAATATTAGGATTTATTTGATCTTCACTACGTTTTTGTAATTTACCTACTACTTTAATACAATATTCATTTCTTAAAGTCTCAGCAAGTTCAAAATCACTCTTTAAAAACTCACGATTAAAAACTACTTGTACAAATCCAGATCTATCTCTTAAATCTACAAATATTACTCCTCCCATATCTCTTCTTTTATTAACCCATCCATATAGAGTTAATTCCTCACCAACTAACTTAGTAGTTATTTCATTATTATTATATTTTTTCATATTAATTCCTTTCTTAAAAATCACAGTTGTTAGGAGTTCTATAATAAGGAATTACATCTCTTATATTATCAATTCCTGTTACAT
>CAYJCL010000109.1:0-2743 GCA_964368665.1 uncultured Muribaculaceae bacterium | reverse complement strand
TAATTGTTATTTTAAATGATTCTATTCTTGTGTTTGTCCAGTATTCTTCTGGTGTAATATTATTTTTCATAATTGCAGTTTCATTATCTATTAATATAATGTCTCCTTCAATCATATAAATTGCCATTGGCGTAAATAATGTATTAATATTAGCATCAGTTTGATATAAGTAGTCTTCTAGAACTTTTGTTATTGTTTCATAGGTTCTGCTTTGAGTACTTTTTGATGGTAATATATCGAAGAATTTAATTGATTCAACATTTTGTTCTTTAGCTACTTCGTTATGAAATAATAAATAATCTTCCATCCATATTGATTCATATGTTCCTAGTATTAATATACCTGTACCATTATCTAAAAATTCTTCTACTTCGTTATTGTTTATTATATCGTATACATTATTTTCTTCTATACTAGAAAACTTGTCGTTGATATAGATTTTTTCTGCTTGGTCATTTGTATTATCTTCATACAAATAACTGATTAGAAAAAATCCGCTCAATAAAATTATTAAAATAATTATTGGTATCTTTCTTTTCATAAAATCACCTAAGTACATTGTAACATATTAACATAATAAATTAAAGATGATTATTTTCTAAATCTTCTTTTCTATTATTTAATGACTTTACAAGTCTTTTTATTAATACTCTCTTTTTTGGTCTTAGGAATTCTTTTGTTTCTTGATCCAGTATATCTTGATATACAATTGAGTAGTATTCTGATAAGTAATCCCAATCACCACTGTCTAGATATTTTTTATTTTTTTCTAGCATATTGATTTGTGCTTGTTTAATAAGTTCTTTTTTGGGTTGTTCAAAGAATATATAAAAGTCATTTTCAATATCCCACCAAAAATCTGCATTGTGATAATTTCCTTCGTTTTTTAAATAAGCAGGTAGTCCAGTACTTTCTTTTGTATATAATTTATTTTCTGCTAATAATTTTGCTTGTTTAATAATGTGCTCTTTAAATATTATTGGGCCATATATAATCATTGGCTCATCATTGCTATTTCGTATCTCTGGCACTTCATAAAAATCATAGAAATCAATATTTACTACCATTCTTGCTACTGAGTTTGGGATAGCTCCCCATTCAAATTCAGCCGAACCCATATAATGTCCGTCAATTAGCGAAAATATCCCATCTAATTCTGTTAATTGTTTAAATGCACCTCTTTGGAGTAAGTAACTATTCTTAGTTTGTAATAAAAATTCTCTATTTTCTTTTTTCATAATATCTCCTTTTTATTATTATAACTCTACAGCATTTTCAGTCAAGAAAAAAAGACTTTAAAAGTCTTTTAGTTAGCTTTAACTTGAGCCATTACTTCTTCAGCAAAGTTATCGTTTCTTTTTTCCATACCTTCACCAACTTCATAACGAATTGAAGTAATTAGTTCTCCGTTATTATTTTTGATATAAGTATTTACATCAACGTTACCATCTTTGATAAATGCTTGAAGTGATAAACAAATTTCTTTATAGAATTTATTTATTCTTCCTTCAACCATTTTTTCAGCGATGTCTTTTGGTTTTCCTTCATTCATTGATTGTTCTAATAGAACTTCTCTTTCATGATCTACAACACTTTGTGGTACGTCAGTTTTAAATACATATTCTGCACGCATTGCTGCAGCTTGCATTGCTACATCTTTAGCAACTGATTCTTCAGTTCCTTTAATGATGTTTAATACTGCTATTTTCCCACCCATGTGTAAGTATGAACCAAATACTTCATCATCACTTTTTGTTAAAACTTCAATTCTTCTTAGAGAAAGTTTTTCTCCAATTTTTGCAGTTTTAGCAATGATTAATTCATTGATAGTTCCTTCTGATGATGGTAATTCTAAAGTTTGTTCTACAGTAGTTACTTCGCTATTTAAAATAGCATTTCCAATTTCATCAATCATACCTTTAAATTCTTCATTTTTAGATACGAAATCTGTTTCTGAGTTAACTTCTAAGATTACAGCTTTATTACCATTTGTATAAACGTTTGCTAAACCTTCAGCAGCAATTCTAGATTCTTTTTTTGTTGCTTTGGCAATACCTTTTTCTCTTAACCAATCAACAGCAGCAGCTAAATCACCATTTGTTTCAGCTAATGCTTTTTTACAATCCATCATTCCTGCTCCAGTTTTTTCACGTAATTCTTTTACTAAACTTGCGCTAATCATGATTATTCTCCTTTTTCTTCTGTAGTTTCTTCTTTTTTAACTTCTTTTTTTGGTTTTCTAGGAGCTTCATCTTTTGTTTGTTCTGAAGTTTGTCCTTCAGGTTCAGTGATATAATCAATTACTTCTAAATTTCTTGCTTCAGCGATAGCGTTTCCTAAAACTCCTAAAACTACTTTTACAGATCTAACTGCATCATCGTTTCCTGGAATTACGAAATCTACATCATCAGGATCACAATTTGTATCAACAATACCAAATACTGGAATGTTTAATTTTCTTGCTTCTCTAATTGCATTGATTTCTTTTTTAGGATCAACTATGATCATTGCTTGTGGTAATTTATGCATATCTCTAATACCACATAATACTTTATTTAATTTTTCGTATTCTTTTTTAAGACCGATTACTTCTTTTTTAGGCAATACTGCAAATGTTCCATTTGCTTCCATTGCTTCAATTTCTTCTAGTCTTTTAATTCTTTTTCTAATTGTTCTGAAGTTTGTTAGAGTTCCTCCTAACCATCTTTCTGTTACGAAATATGAATTAGTTCTTTCTGCAACT
>CAYJCL010000108.1:0-2808 GCA_964368665.1 uncultured Muribaculaceae bacterium | reverse complement strand
CAGTATGTCATAGGATCATTTTGGGGATTCAATTCTATTGTTGCATCTCCATATAACCCTCTTGTATAATCATATTCGTTTGTTCCATATTCGTAGGAATCATAGTATTTTACATCTGGGGCGATTGTAAAATTCGCATATGATGAATAGAAGTTTCCGCTTTCATCTTGCATATTTCCCATTACATATTCGTACCTTCCCCCGGCCATATCATACACACCTGTTATATTATGAGTTGTACTTGCTTTAATTCCATTTTCTGTCTCCCATCTATTGTTTTCTGGGCATATTTCTAATCCTGTTGATGCTACTATTTGAAAAGTGTCATCTCCACCACATCCTGTTACTATATCTGATTCCGGATAATCAGTAAAAAAATTGTTATTTTCTATTTTTGTTGAACACGTTACATCATCTTCACATATTCCATACTTTGATTGGGATAAATATGCTACAGCTCCCCATTCAGTATTTTTCATCATATGTACATCCTTTGTTGAGTTCAGCGAATAGGTTGTCGTAGCATTATTAATGTTATCATAGTAGGTGCTGATATTTGTGTTATGTGCTGAGTTAACATTTGGTTTTATTATGTATGTTGTGCTAATATTGCTGTTATAATCTGGAGCGACGTCGTTATCTGTATATCCGTCTTCCCATCCATTTTCAAACTTTCCTACCCAAAAACCTGCAAGTTCTACACCTCCAAATGTAAATGCTGGATGAACTATTACATCATTATTTTCAATGTCGGTATTAACTGTAGTTGTTGGAACGAAGTTTATTTCTATTGATTCACTTGCTTTTACTATTGATGATTTTTTATATTCATATCTTGGTATCCATACATACATTTGCTCTATAGATTCCATTGGTATTATTGTTCCTGGAGTTGTTGAAAGTGTCGTCATATCTGCAATAACTGAGTTAGCCCAAATACTGTTTTCATAATCATACCATTCTTTTGTTGTGTCTGCTATTGATACTGTTCCGTCACTTGTTATATTTACTGGCAACCATTTGTAATTTGTTGGTAATTCACTTTCAGGAATTACTGGATCTCCTCCTGCAATAGTTGGGTCTTCAAAATTGTCTCCACCTGGTGTTTCTACTACTTGTTTCATTTTTATCGTTATTTCAAAATACTTATTAATTGCTGCATTTTGATTTACATCAGCATTTAAGAATCTTATTACTAAGTAATATTTTGTATCTTCAAAAGTAGACAAATCATAGCTTATTTTATCTACTGAAATATCTCCGCTAGTACTATTTGCAATACCTGATGCTTCTGCATCATCTGGTATTGTAAAACCTGTACCTACTACATCATCATCTACATATAGATTATATATATCATCACTTAAAGAACCTTCTACTCTAGTTATTGTATTACCCATATCTGTAGTTTTATATAATTCATAAGTTATCCAATCACTATAATCTTCATGAATGTTTGTTTCAAGAATTATTTCGTATGTACCAGTACCGCTGGTTACACCATCTGGTACAGCTATTTGAAAATCTTGGACTCCTATCCATCCAGGATATATTCCTGATTCTGGAATATTTAGAGTTGTTCCGGGTACATATTCTACTGTATTTATTTCTTTGGCAGCACCACTTACTCCTACATCTGAATTATTATTTGTTGCATAAAAGAATGCAAACGTTATACCTGTTACTGTTATAAACAAACCTAGTACTGATAAAATTATTATATATGTTTTTTTCATATTATCTCCTATTATAATATTAACATAATATTTAATTTTATTCAATTTAAAACAGTCTTTATAAAGACTGTTTATTGTTAAAATCATGAATAGTGACTGAATAGGAATCGTTCATTGAAGTGAACTCTACTATTTCTTCTTGGGCATTAGTTATTGCTTTGCCTAATGGTGTATCCCAATATACATTAACTATTCCTTCTGTTTCTTCTTGTAGTTGTTTACCTGTTAATCTAATTGTAATTGTTTTTACATATTCACCATTTTTTGTTACGCTTATGTTTATTATATCTCCAACATGATATATTGCATTTGGATTAAAGTCTAGAAGTAGAAATTTTTTTATTTCATCACTAATTGTAATTTGAGTTCTTACAATTGGTGTCGGTTTTGCTTTGTCTCTTTCTAGAGCTTCTTTTAATACTTCTTTAAATCTCTTATGCATTTGATATTTTATCTTTTCCACCCATATAAGGTCTTAGTACTTCTGGAATATTAATAGTTCCATCTTCGTTATAGTTGTTTTCAATGAATGCTATAAGTCCTCTTGGAGTTGCTAATACTGTATTATTTAATGTTGTTACGTAATAAGTTTCTTTTTCTCCTTTAGTTCTGATACTTAATCTTCTTGATTGAGCATCTCCTAGAGTTGAACAAGATCCTACTTCGAAGTATTTTTGTTTTGGACTCCAAGCTTCAATATCTACTGATTTAACTTTTAAATCTGCTAGATCTCCTGAACAACATTCTAATGTTCTTACTGGTATATCCATGTTTTCAAATAATTCAACAGTTGCTTGCCACATTTTGTCATACCATGTCATTTCTTCTTCTGGTTTACATAGTACAACCATTTCTTGTTTTTCAAATTGATGAACTCGATATATTCCTCTTTCTTCTATACCGTGAGCCCCTACTTCTTTTCTGAAGCAAGGTGAGTAAGAAGTTAATGTAATTGGTAATTGTTCTTCTTTAATAATTTGGTCTTTAAATTTACCTATCATTGAGTGTTCACTTGTACCAATTAGGTATAAATCTTCTCCTTCGATTTTATACATCATTGCTTCCATTTCTG
>CAYJCL010000107.1:0-2883 GCA_964368665.1 uncultured Muribaculaceae bacterium | reverse complement strand
AAACATTACTCTTCTTTCGTCTTGGAGATTTTTACGAACTATTCTTCGAAGATGCACTTCTAGCATCAAGAGAGCTAGAACTAACTTTAACAGGAAAAAATGGAGGATTAGAAGAAAGAATACCAATGTGTGGTGTTCCTTTTCACAGTGCCACAACATACATAGAAAAACTTATCGAAAAAGGCTACAAAGTAGCTATATGTGAACAACTAAGTGATCCTAAAAAATCTAAAGGAATAGTAGAAAGAGGAGTAATAGCGGTATATAGTAGTGGAAGCATAGTAGATTTCTCAATTCTAAAATCTTATGATAATAATTATATAGGAAGTATTATCGACTTTAATGAGTATTATATTCTAACTTACTCCGACTTAAGTACAGGGCATATATATACTACAACAATTACTCATAATATAAATAAATTAATTAGTTATGTATTAAAACTAAATTTAAAAGAAATAATCTTAAACAATAATGATTTAGAATTAATCAACTTAATTAAAAATTATAATATTAACTATAGTATCAATGATTACTACTTAGAAGATAAATATACAAGTATTTATCAAAACACTAATAATCCTCATGAAATAAAAAGTATTAAACATTTACTGTATTACTTACATATTAACCAATTAAAAGATCTATCACATATGAATGAAATTGAACTAATTAATCCTGAAGATTATTTAGAAATGGATATTCATACAATTAGAAATTTAGAACTAGTAGAAACCCTAAGACTAAAAGAAAGAACTAATTCTTTAGTATGGTTACTAGATAAATGCAAAACATCAATGGGTAGTAGATTACTTAAAAATTGGATCTTAAAACCATTAATGAGCATTGGAGAACTAAACAAAAGATATGATATTATTACAAAACTAAATGAAGAATTTATTATTACGGACAACTTAAGAAAGTCCTTAAGTTCAGTATACGATATCGAAAGATTATGCGGTCGAATAAGTTGTGGTAATACCAACGCTAGAGATTTACTTCAATTAAAGTCAACACTATTTGAATTACCACAAATAAAACAATACATAAAAGAATTAAAATTAGATTATAAAATAAACGAATTAAAAGAAATATACGACTTACTAGATCAATCCATCCATGAAAATCCTCCAGTTACAATAAAAGAAGGATATATAATAAAAGAAGGCTATAACAAAGAACTAGATGAATTAAAAAGCATCAGAAGTGGTGGAAAATCATTTATTGCTGAATTAGAAAATAAAGAAAAAGAAAAAACAAATATTAAAACACTAAAAGTAGGTTATAACAAAGTCTTCGGATATTATATTGAAGTATCAAAAGGTCAATGTCACTTAGTAAAAGATGAATATGGATATGAAAGAAGACAAACACTTACTAATTGCGAAAGATTCATCTCTCCAGAACTAAAAGAAAAAGAAGCACTTGTATTAAATGCTGAAGAAAAAATAGTAGAACTAGAATACAACTTATTTATAGAAATAAAAAATAAAATAAAAGAAAAACTCCATGTATTACAAAGTAATGCTCATACAATTGCTACTATTGATACTTTAACATCACTATCAATTTGTAGCAGCGAATTAAACTTAATAAGACCAACATTAACGACAGAAAACAAATTAAATATAATAAATGGAAGACACCCCGTAGTAGAAAAATTAAGTAAAGTAGAGTACGTACCAAATGACTGCGTAATGGATACCAAAACAAATACACTATTAATTACAGGACCTAATATGAGTGGTAAGTCAACATACATGAGACAACTAGGTATAATAGTTATAATGGCTCAAATAGGATCATTCGTACCAGCACAAGAAGCAACACTTCCTATATTTGATAAAATATTTACAAGAATTGGGGCATCAGATGATCTAGTATCAGGAGAATCAACTTTCATGGTTGAAATGAAAGAAGCTCAAAATGCACTAGTAAATGCAACAACTAAATCATTAATATTATTTGATGAACTAGGTAGAGGAACATCTACATATGACGGAATAAGCTTAGCACAAGCAATACTTGAATATTTAAATAAAGAAGTATTATGTAAAATATTATTTTCAACTCACTATCACGAACTAACATCACTAGAAAATAATATTAAAAACTTAAAAAATATTCACGTGTCAGCTATCGAAGAAAATAATCATATTACATTCCTTCACAAAATAAAAGATGGAGCAGTAGATAAAAGTTATGGTATCCATGTAGCAAAACTTGCTAAAATGCCAGATACACTACTAGATAGAGCTAGTGAAATATTAAATCATTATGAATCAAATAAAAAAGAAGAACCAACTACTCAATTAACATTTGATTTTGCACCAAAGAATAATAAGTTAAAAGAGGAACTAAATAAAATTGATATCATGAATTTAACACCACTAGAAGCATTAAATACACTTAATAAATTAAAAGAAAGCAGTAAATATGATTGATAAAAATTACAATTATCAAATATTAGACAATCTAGAATTTGATCTAATATTTGCAAATCTAAAAAATAAATGTACATATGAAAGACTTATAATAAAAGTATTTAAAAAGCAAGAAGATATAATTATTATCGAATCACTAAACGGTAAAGATGAAATATTAAATAATAAAAAAATAACACAAGATGAACTACTAAATTATAACTTAACTTTTATCAGTGCCATGGAAAGATTAACTAATAAAGAAGAAGATATTATATATGAAAAATTACACAATATTGGAAACTGGTTAAGAGTGAAAAAAGATAATAAAAAATATCAAAATAAACAATATTCTGCCAAAAAAGAACTAGAAGAACTAATTGATAAAATTCTTGTTTAATGATATAATTAAACAAGAATAGGAGAGATATAAATGGTTAAATATACTAAAAAATATATT
>CAYJCL010000106.1:0-2899 GCA_964368665.1 uncultured Muribaculaceae bacterium | reverse complement strand
AAGTCCTAATATATCTTCATAATTAAATACACCTTGATTAATCATATCTATATCATTTAGCATAATATCAGCATAATAGGAATCAATTACTATTTCATTCCCATTACTAGGTAATTCACCAACTAAAAGATCTTCACTAGTTAAATGATTAGTTGCAGCTACAGAAACATTTAAATAAGAACCCTGCTGAAATTGATCATATCTAGGATTATATAAAGTCAATGATATTTTTGAATTATCAGGCACTATATAATCAACCGCAGGTACATCTTCATATAAAGTTAAATCATCAAGAGATAATCTTCCAGTATCAGCAACTAAATAATCTCTATGTATTTCTAAAAAATCACTATCATCAATAGTTAAACCTCTATTAAAGACTCCTACAGCAAATAAAGCAAACATTGCTGATCCAAAGAAACCAAATAACAACAATTTCTTAAGAATAGAATATCCAAATACTTTTTTAAATCCTCCAGAAACAAAACTCAAAAACCTAAATATAGAAGTATACTTTTTACTCTTAGTTTTAATCACACTATCTAAATTAAAATCATACTTATCAATATCACTCTTAGAAGTTTTCTTATAATGATCATCAACTAATTCTATATTAGTATGTTCATCAATAACTTCTAACTTAGAAGGACTTTCTATATAAACATTACCATTCTTAACTACTATATTTAAATTAATCTTTTCTTTATCATCTTGATAAATATTAAAATTATAATTATCCTTCTTAATATTAGAAATATTCTTAAAATCTTTTAAATATATTCTATTTTCAATAATATATTCTAAATCATCAATATCTTTATTCTCATAATCATCAGTTACTACACCATCTCTAATCTTAATAATTCTAGTAGCATAAAACTGCGCTAAAGACGCTTCATGGGTAACCAAAATAACTAACCTCTCTTTAGCAATGCCTGAAATAAATTTCATAATTTCACCACCAGATAACATTGAACAAGGTCTTTTCTTATAACGAATCATATCTACTTTCTCTAAAGCAAATAAAACTCTTTCATCAATTTCTTTCTTATCCTTAAGACCAATCATTTTAAGTACTAATTCAACATTTTGATAAACAGTCATATTATTAACTAGCTTATAGTCTTGAAAAATATAACTTATATGATTGTTTCTAATTCTATCAACCTTAGAAGTGTTCCTACTACTCATTAATTCATCATTAATTTTAATAGATCCCTTACCAACTTTATCCAATCCACCAATTACATTAAGCAAAGTAGTCTTTCCACATCCAGAAGGTCCTAAAAGAGCTACTAAACCTTTATTATCAAACTCTATAGAAGTTCCATTAATAGCATTAACTTTATTTCTACCTCGGTTAAAAGTTTTAAATACATTTTCAATTTTTATCATATTAAACCTCCTCACCTAAAGTAGTAATAATACTCTTCTTAAATAACTTACTAGCAAATCTAATACTTATTAAATAACTCATCAATATAATAACTATATATAAACCAACAAAATGTAAAAAAGTTAAATATTCAGTAATTACATTAAATAAACTCAAATCAACAACATTTATAACTGCTATAAATATTATATAAGCAATACTAGCAACTATAAATAATTCACCTATTAATAATCTCTTAGCAATACCTTTGCTAGCACCTAACATTCTTATAGTAGTGTAATAAATATTACGAGATTTTAATATTAACTTAATTACAAAATAACATATAAAGAATAACACTATAATTAAAATTAACGTAACCAAATTATTAAATACCTCCATAATATCACTAGAAGTATATGAATATAAAGTATCCGCTACCGCAACACTATGATATCCCCTAGATTTCAACTCGTCTTGAACAACATCTATATTATCAAAATCATCTACATATAAACTTCCTTGAGAATATTCACCGTTTTCAAAATACAACTTAAGAAATTCACTTCTATTTACTCTAATATCAGTAGCAAAATTATTATTATTATACGAAATAACTTTTGATACTTTAAAAGTACTACTAAACTCATCATTATTAACTATAACTTCTTTATTACGACAATCTTCACATACATAACTTGATACATGAGCTTCTCCATCAGGTATAGAATCATCAACCACTAAATTAAAATAACTACTTCTAAGAGTCCCATTAACTACAATACTAGTTTGGTGATTATATCTAGATTTCAATACAATAGACATATCTTGTAATACTGATTCACTTCCATAAACAAAAGTATTATTCCAGCTATAATCATCTTCTATAATATCTACTCCACTAATAGTAACATCGCTTAAGATATTACCAGTATCATTATAATTAATAAAAGATACTCCTATTAACAAACTAGGATCCGAATAAAAGTAACTAGGAGCTTGAATAACAACCTCTCTATCATCACTAGGCATTGATCCGTATTCTAATTCCCCATCTAAACTTTCAATAGGTCTAATATTAGCAAATAAATAAACTTGAGGATCAACATCAAACTCCATATCAAATCCTTCATCTAATAAAACATCATTAGGAAATACTCCATTAACATGATTTAAAAATTCTATAACATCAAATTCCTCATCACTAATAGTGGAACTATCTAACTTACTAAATAACACTCTATTAGGATCTAAATCACTTAATAACCAATTATCGCCACTTTGACCACTTAATACTTCATCTTGTCTATCTAATGCAAATTTACTAAGTATTGAAGTAACCATAAATAAAAATATTAATAATAGTAATACAAACTTAGGAATTATATTAAAAGTATTCTTAAACATTAATCTAATGCTTTCTAACTTAGTAATAGATTTCACATTTACATCAATTAAAGACTTGTCATTAATCTTCTTAATTACTTTATCTTCTAAAACTTTACCATCATTCATTCTAATTTT
>CAYJCL010000105.1:0-2946 GCA_964368665.1 uncultured Muribaculaceae bacterium | reverse complement strand
ACTATACAGATATTAATACTACTTATTTAATCTTAGCTGGAATTACTTTGTTAATTACGGTAGTGATGTATCATTATTTGAAGAGAAATTTGAGTAATAAGTAAAAGAATGATAATCCATTCTTTTTCTGTGATATAATTTTAGTAGGTGATGATATGAAGTATATAGATTACGACAATAAGTATGATGAAGATATTAAAGATTTAATAGTAGAATTACAAGAATACATTGTTAAATTAGATGAAGATAATTTAAATATATTAACTGATAGATATAGAGAAGAAGCATTTAAAAAATCAATGGAAGAAGTTAATGATAATGGTAAGATGATATTAGCAATTGATGATGTTAAGTGTATTGGATTTATAATGGGTAATATAGTTAAGTATGAAGATTTTGATTATATAGAATACAAATGTCCTAAGAAGGGTGAGATATTAGAATTAATTGTTACTAGTAAAATTAATTCTAAAGGAATTGGTAGTGAGTTAATGTCTTTAATGGAAGAATATTTTAAAGATTTAGGATGTACTCATATATCATTGGATGTATTTGCTTATAATAATCATGCGATAGATTTTTATAAGAGAAAAGGATTTCATGACCGTTTAGTATCAATGATGAAAGAGATTTAATAACAAAAGTTTTACGGTTGTAACCGTAAAACTTTTTATTTTTGATACTTTTACGGTTGTAACCGTAAAACTTTGTCATATAATTACTTGAGGTATGTTATGAAATTGATTATATTTTTATTATTATTTATTCCTGTAAGTGTAAGTGCTACTAGTAGTGTTTTAATAGATCAAAATAGTACTAGGATATTGTATTGTAATAACTGTCATGAATCTTCGTTGATAGCATCTACAACGAAGATTATGACTGCAATTATTGCAATTGAATATGGAGATATTAATAGTAATGTAGTAGTAAGTGAAGAAGTGTTAAAATCTTATGGAAGTAATATTTATATTGAAGTAGGAGAAGAATTAAAACTTATAGATTTAATCTATGGTTTAATGTTAAGAAGTGGTAATGATGCTGCTATGGAAATAGCAATTAATGTAACAGGTGATATGGAATCATTTGTTCATTTAATGAATGAATTAGCTAAAGATATAGGTATGGATAATACAACCTTTATCAACAGTCATGGTTTAGAAAATAGTGAGGGTGTGGGTAATATGTCTAGTGCATATGACATGGCTTTATTAATGTCATATGCAATGAATAATAAAACTTTTAGAGAAGTTACTGGAAGTGAGGATTATATAGTTAAATCTAGTTATAAGACTTATGAATGGTCGAATAAGAATAGATTATTATATAATTATGAATATACTACTGGAGGTAAGACTGGGTTTACTGATAAAGCTGGTAGAACTTTAGTAACAAGTGCTACTAAGGACGATAAAGATTTAATAGTAGTAACTTTAGATGATTATAATGATTTTGATACTCATGAGTATTTATATGAAAAATATTTTGAAGAATATCAAAATATTTTAGTTCTTGATCATTTAAATTTTGTTGGAGTAGATGATTATTATATTAAGAATAGTTATGAGTTACTAGTAAATGATGATGAATTAGATAAGTTAAATATTGAAATATTAATGGGTTCTAGTAAAAAGGAAGTATTAGTTAAGATTGACGATGAAGTAATACATAGAGAAGAGTTATATTATAAAGAAGAGGAAGAAAAATCTTTTTGGAGGAAGTTTTTAGATTTTATAATATTTTGGTGATCTATGATAAATATTATATGGATATCTTTAATAATTATCGGAATTGTATTTTCAGTATTAACAGGTAATACTGAAAATATCAATAATGAAATAATTATGAGTGGTACTAAGAGTTTTAATTTAATATTAGAAATGGGACCTATTATAATATTATGGATGGGTATTTTAAGTATTGCTGATAAATCAGGTTTATTAAAAAAGTTTGCTAATATTTTAAAACCATTACTAAGTAAGTTATTTCCTAGTATAGATAAGGAGAATAAGGCGTTAGATTATATAGCAAGTAATATAGCTGCTAATAGTTTAGGACTTGGTTCTGCTGCAACTCCTTTTGGTTTAAAAGCAATGGAGGAGTTGCAGAAGGTGAATCCTAAAAAAGATACTGCTAGTGATGCAATGATTACTTTTTTAGTTTTAAATACTAGTGGAGTAACGGTAATACCAACAACTGTTATTGCTTTAAGGATGGCTAATGGAAGTAGTAATCCTAGTGAGATTATTATTACAGCAGTACTAGCTACTATTATTAGTAGTACTGCTGGTTTATTAATGGATTATGTTATAAGGAGGAGTAAATGAATATATCGATATATGTTATTCCTTTTTTTGTATTAATTATTTTTATATACGGGATATATAAAAAAATTAATGTTTATGAAACATTTTTAAGTGGAGTATTAGAAGGTTTAAAGATGATGATAACTATTATTCCTCCTTTAGTAGCAATGATATTTGCAATTAATATTTTTTTATCTAGTGAATTTATTAGTTTTATGTTAAATCCAATAGGTAATATTTTAGAAGTATTTAACATTCCTAGTGAAATATTACCTATGGCTTTTTTAAGACCGATATCTGGTACTGCTACTTTAGCAATTATGAATGATATATTTATTACTTCTGGACCTGATTCTTTTTTAGGAAGGTTAGCATCAACTATTCAAGGATGTAGCGATACAACATTTTATGTCTTAGCTCTTTATTTTTCCTCTGTAAAAATAAAGAAGACAAGACATGCATTAAAAGCAGGTTTATTTGCGGATTTAGCTGGTATTATAGCTAGCTTGTTAATTGTTAAAATATTTTTTGGTTGATATTGAAAAATAAAATTATAAATGCTATTATATATATAAGAGTAGGTGAATATAAATGAAGTTTTCCGATATATTTAAAAGACAAGCATTTATAATTTCTTTAG
>CAYJCL010000104.1:0-2974 GCA_964368665.1 uncultured Muribaculaceae bacterium | reverse complement strand
TTCTTGAATACTTTTCTATAGCTTCTTTTGAATAATTAGAATAATCGTTTTTTTGAATATTATTATATGCTGTTACTTTGTCTATTTCATTTAATATATCTATCACATATTTAACGTATATATAACATCCTAATTTACTAGTGCCATGTCCATGAGTCATACCTGAATGATCATTGACTAATTTTTGAATATCATTATTATCAAGATTTAACGACCATGCATATAACGCAACTGGAAGTATTCTCATTAATGATCCATTACCATTTGACATTTCATTATTTAAACCAGCTTCTGTTGCTTTTACATTTCCTTGTACATAATTTCTAATTGATTTAAGAACTGTTCTACCAATATCAAATAGTTCTCCTGTTGGAGTATAATCACTTTTTTCAATATAGTTAATAAATTTTTGCATTATGTCATCGTAATCAAATTCTTTTTTTTCGATAAAAGAATCCATTATTATTAACTCCATTGATGTATCATCTGACCATGAGCCAGCTGGTACATCATGAGCTCCATAACCAATCATTTTTGTAACTGGCTTTGCCATACATTCTTCTCGTGTACTGAATTCAAGTGGAACTCCCATTGCGTCTCCAATAGCGTGACCAATTATTCCGTCTATGTATTTTGACATAAAATATCACCTTGTTTAAATTATATCATAATTTCATTTAAAAGAAGAACTATTACTAGTTCTCCTTTTAAGTAATTTTATCTAATTCATTAATTCTTCTAATCCCATCTTCAAATATATATACTTCTTGTTTACCTAGTACTTCTATATTATCATTTGTAAAATATAAAGTAGTTTCTTCTGGTAATGCTATTACTTTTTTATTGAAGTTTAGCAAATATTTTGTTGCTTGTTCTTCAAATTCTAATGACTTATTAGTATAGTGTGGATATATAGAATATTCATTTAATAGATTTAATCCTTTAGTGTCTATTAAATTAATGTCATTTGGATCCATTAATTTAATTGAATCTATGTCATTACCTAGGATTACTGCTCCTGCACTTCCTCCAAAGATTATTCCATCATTTAGTGCATATTCTTTTAGTTTGTTAAATGATGTATTATTTTTTAATAGAGATAGTAATAAATATGTATTACCTCCTCCGATAAATATTGCACAGTAGTCATTGAAGGTTTTATTTTCTAGTTCTATTTCATTTTTTACCATATCTATTGATGATAAATTTAAGTCTTTTAATTCATCTTTAATCCATTCATAACAACTTTCTAATGTGAATTTAGTCATTGCAAATGGGATATATAATAATGGTCTTTGGTCATTATTAAGTACTTCTTTAAATTTTTTATTAGCTAGAGTAGTTTGTTCTTTACTACCTCCTCCGCATATAAATAATCTCATTTTATTCTCCTTTATTTTCTTTTGTGAATATTTTCATTGGCATTATTTTTAGTAGTTTTTTTGCATCTTTGATATTGAAATTTTTATCAGTAGATAGTATATCAATGAATGGAGTTTTACTTCCTGCTGAGTATCCTGTTTGAAAGAATCCATTTCTTTCATAAAATGATAGTCTTTTTACTCTTTGATCATAATTGGATGCTTTTAGATCATCCATGGTTTCTATAAATAATGATATTTTTTTATTTGGATGTTTTTTGAAAATTATATCTAGTAGTTTTGAACCATATCCTTTAGATTGTACTTGATCATTTACTGCTATATAAAATATAAATAAAGTTTCTTTTGATTCTATTGTGAATAGTATTCCTACGAATAAATTTTGATCGTAGTAAGAATTGAATTTAAATTTTTTAAATTTACTTAGAAGAATTAATAGCCACATTGGCATTAATTCTTCTTTAGGAAATGATCTTTTCATGAAATCTTTTATTTCTTCGTAATTATCTAGTTTTTTTGATACTTTTTTTTCAATTAAATTCATTTTGTTCTCTTTCTAGTTATTAAAATAACCATGTATTAGTTATAAAATAGTAAATTGCTTCTGTTAATGATAATATTGCTGCTAGCAATATTATTATTGATAATGATATGTATATTATTTTTTTGAATAGTTCTACTCTTTTACCTGTTGCTATTTTATTTTTTAAGTACTGAATTAATTTTTCGTGTTTATTAAATAGTACTGCTATATATAATATCATCATTGGTAATTGACTTATTAATATCCATGATGTAACTGATAAGGTATTATGAATTTGATTATCACTTTGTCCTAGCAATGTAATAATTGCTAGGAATGATGGATCTAGTACTGCTGTTATTGCAAATAATAGTCCTACGAAGAATAATCCTTTTTTTATTGATCTAGTAAATATTGATTCTTTTTTCTTTTCTTTGGTTAATTTTTTTTCTTTGAAGAATGTTCTTTCTATGAACCATTTTAATAATATAATACCTATAATGAATTCTAGAATCATATAGATATAATTTGGAACGTAGTTAAATATATTAGCTATATAATCTACTGATGTATCAACAATTATATTAGAACTTATTAACCCTACTAGTATTGTTCCTAGTATTACTGTTATTACAAATAAAGTAATTTTACTTTTTTTAATACCCATTGCTAATGAAGTGATTATTAGTATTGCTCCTGATGGGTCAATACCTGCAAGTCCTAGTAAAAAACTTGTTGGAAATAATTTCATTTTACGACTCCTTTTTTATACATATTATATCATTAATTTATTTGTTTTTATATTTTATTTCAAATTGTGTATACTTATTTAATTCTGATTTAACAGTTATGATTCCATTATCTTTTTCGATGATTGTTTTAGCTAGATTAAGACCTATTCCTATACCAGTAGAAGTTTCACTTTTTTTGAATCTATCAAATATTTGTTTTTGTAATTCTTTAGTGATACCTTTTCCATAATCTTTGATAATAATTTTTGAATAAAAATTATTATTAGTTATAATTATGTCTATTACTCCATTAGTTGTTGAATGTTCTATGGAATTTT
>CAYJCL010000103.1:0-3012 GCA_964368665.1 uncultured Muribaculaceae bacterium | reverse complement strand
TCACTAGTTATGCTACATAGTTTTTTAAATTCATTTACTTCTTCAAGTGAATTTGTGGAGTTTTGATATTCTATTTCAACATGATTTCCAATAACATCGAATTTATCAATAAAAATATCTAATCCTTTATACTTTCTAACTTCTCTTTCTCTTTTTAGGTATAGTGCGGGTTGTAAATTCATTAAAGATAAAAAGTTTACGGCACTGCTTATTGAGTCTAAGTTTATTTGACCTTCTAAACAGGTGTTATCATTATCTTCATATTTTTTTATTTCTAAAGTTTTTTTGTCTCCCTTTTGTCTGATTCTTATGATATATTTATATAAATCATACAAATTTGATCCGTTTTCATAAAAACTAACATCCAAGGTTTCCATATTTTCAATGTATGGTTCTGTAACTTCTATTATTTTTTTTAACTGAACATCAGTTATTTCATATCTTTCTTCTTTTTCTAACATATTTTCAATTTCCTTTCTTATAGTTCTGGGAGTAATTCTTCTAATAATACTATTTTGTCTTTTAACATTACTTCACATTTTAAATTATTTTGACTTATTTGATAAATCATTTCTCTACATTTCCCACAAGGTGAATATATCTCGCCTTTTTCATTCACTGCAATTATTTTGGTTATAATATATTCTCCATCCATTAGTATATTTCCGACAGCAATTGCTTCTGCACAAAATCCTAACGAACAACCGGTTTGTAGCGAACAACCTCTATATATTTTCCCGTTTTCGCCTAGTATAGCAACTCCAACTTGACATGCTGTGGTTTTTTCATTTAGTTTTTTTTCTTTTGCAATTGCATAGGCTTCATTATAAAGCGTTTTAAACTCCATTTTACCTCCTCTGATTAAATTATACTATTTTTAACGATTTTTTGCAGTAATATAATTCCATTCAAACTTGATTTTATCAAGACCGTTAAATGTGTTATTCCATTCATAACTATACGGACTAATATTATCAAATATTAGTTTTTGATTGATTTTAATTTTTTCTGCTGTAGTTTCTAAGAATTTATCTACTTCACAACATGATATCCCATAAAAAATTGTTTTATATTTTTTTTCGCTTTTTTGTCTGTCATATAATGGATGTGTCCATCTTTGATTTGCCATTTGAGAAAAATTCAAGAAAACATTTTGGCAATTGTTTTCAATTGTTGAATCCACTACATAACAAATCAATGTCCCACTTTTTTTAAATAGTAAGTCACCACATTCAACTATTATCCTTATTCTTTTCGGAGTGATTTTTCTTACTTTTCCTATATATTCTATAGCTTTATCTAAAGATAAATCTTCCAGGTGCCCACCTATGTTTAATATTTCTAGTTTTGGGAATTTTTTAACAATCATTTCTATTTCTTTATATAATTTTTCTAATGTTTCATTTGTTTTCTTATCTGCATTATGAAAGTGAATATTTTTCACTTCATTTATTTGTGCATATGACAATTTTTCTATTGAAATACCAAAATGACTTTTTTCAAAGTACGAATTATGATTAAAGTTAATACGTATTGAATCTGTTTTTTTCCAATTTAATGTATTAGTAAATATCAGTATTTTATTATTCTTATTTATCAGTTCATGACTTGTTGGACTACTTGCTGAAATTAATTTCCCTTCTGAATATTTAATTATTTTTTTATACTCATTTTCGTTAGAAATGTCAAATCCGTAATCATATTTTGAGATTACTGATAAAAATTTCTTGTTAGTACAACATTTTACAGGGAATATAAATTTTACATCATTACATTCTTTTAATAATCTATTAATATTCTCTTCAACTATATTTAAATTAAATTTCACTATGCTTTTCTTCATTTATTTTGCTCCTCTGGTTTGTTGCTATTCATCAATCTTTTTGATAACGCCTTATTTTCATTTATATTTCTATTATGTAATTCTTTGATTGCTTCGTGAAATACTTCTTCTTCAGTTTTTTTAGTAGTATCTATCAGAATTATATCTGTTTTAGATTTTTCTATATACTTTTTTAACATATCATAATCTTGCTTCAATACATCCGGATCTTGTAAATCTATATCGTTTGTATTTCTTTTTGACATTCTTTTAATTCTTGTATCATTATCAGCATATAATAGAATGCTTATATCAGGTTCTAAATCACTATCAATAAAAGTTTGAAATATATTCTCTGTATTTTTATTTCCATTATATGCATAACATGATATAACACCTCGATCAACTACTATATTTTCACTACGACATTCTTTTAAATATATTAGTCCTAAGCATGCAACTATTGATTTTAATTTATCCGATTCAGTGTTATAAAACACTTCTTGTTCAATCATTTTAGCTACTTCTATAGCATTATTATTCATTGGGAAAAGTTCGTAAAATGATCTATTAACATATCTAAATCCAATGTATTTTGATATATTTACTGCTAGTGTTGTTTTTCCACTACCATCTAATCCATCGATTGAAATTAACATTATTTTCATCTCCTTTTTAAATTTATATTAGCATAAGTTTTTTACTTTCTTTCATAAAAAAAAGTAATTATATTATTACTTTTAGTTATACTATTATTCATTTATCCTAACATCTAAATAGTTTTCTATGAATTCGTTAGACGTATTTGTGATATAATTTTTCATATATACTAGATTCACTTTTAATTTTGGTAATTCAAACGGAAATTCTACTTCGGTTAAAGTTTGAGATTCAATTTCTTTCGCAATTGCTTTTTTTACTATGTAACCGATACCTAGTCCTTTTTGTATCAATTTTTTTGTTACATCGGTAGTATCAACCTCGTAGTCTGCTTCTAATATTATCTTATGATTTATTAATTCATTTCTTAAGTTTTTCATCATTAAACTGTGTTCTATTGGTAATATGAACTTATAATCCTTAACATTCTTTTCATTAATTTTTTTAATTTTTAATTTTGAACTAGCTACCAGTGTTGTTTCAAATTCTTTTAATTCTTTGATAATCATATAGTTTTCTACAATATCTAT
>CAYJCL010000102.1:0-3133 GCA_964368665.1 uncultured Muribaculaceae bacterium | reverse complement strand
AACATACTAACAAAAAAACTATTAAAAAACAATTTTATTATTAACGACGAATATGAACTAGCAATAGCTATTGGTGGAGATGGATCATTTCTAAGAATGGTCAACCAAACAAACTTTAATCAAGAAGTTTATTACATAGGAATTAATACAGGAACACTAGGATTTGCTCAAGAAGTAAATCCTAATCATATAGATTCATTTATAAAAGATTTAAATAATAATAAATATAAAATAGATAACTATGATGTTCAAAAAACCATAATAGAAACCAAAACAGAAAAAGAAATATTATACTCGCTAAATGAAATAACTATTAGAGAAGAAGAATTAAATACTATTAAATTAAAAGTATATGTAGATGGATATATAATCGAAAAATTCGAAGGTGATGGACTATTAATAGCATCCACATTCGGATCAACAGCTTATAATCTAAGTTTTGGAGGATCAATAATTCATCCATCACTTAAAACTCAACAAATTACACCAATAGCACCGCTCAATAATAGAAGTTATAAAAACCTAATCAATTCTCTAATTCTTCCCATCGAAAAAGATATTATTATAAAACTTGATATTAACAATTTGTTAATATCTTGTGATGGTAAAAATAAAATATATAACAAAGTTAATAAGATAACTATAACTAAAAGAAAAAAAGGAATAAAAATTATAAGACTAAAAAATTATAATTTTGCTAAAACAATTAATGAAAAATTTTTAAAATAAGGAGTAATATGAAAAAATTTATAAAAAACGAATTAAAAGGATGGAAAAAGTGGGAAATATCATGGTTATCAACAGCCGTTATTGCTATTGTAGCTTTATCGCTATATTGGCAAGATAGCCTAATGGGGATTATATCCTCTACAACAGGAGTTATCTGTGTAATATGTACAGGCAAAGGAAAACTATCAGCATATATATTTGGACTAATTAACATAGTACTATATGCTATAATTTCTTATCAAGCAGGATTCTATGGAGAAGTAATGTTAAATTCATTATATTATTTACCAATGCAATTTTACGGATTTAGAGAATGGCAAAAAAACATCAGTAACGAAAAACAAGAAGTAGTTAAAAGAAAAATGAACCTTAAAAACTTTGGAATACTAATAGCTACTATTTCATTGTTAACAATCGTATATGGAATATTTCTAAAAAGTCTAGGTGGAAACTTACCATTCATTGATGCTTTCAGTACAGTGGCATCTATAATAGCAATGTATATATCAGTTAAAAGATATACAGAACAATGGTTAATATGGATAGTAGTAAATATCATATCAGTAATAATGTGGGGATATGCATTCTTCGTACAAGGAGTAGAAAGTATTGCTACATTACTAATGTGGTCAGTGTATTTAATAAATGCAATTATCATGTATATTAAGTGGCGAAAAGAAGCAAATAGCTATGAAAAATAAACAAAATTATAATGTAGGTATGTATGGTGGATCATTTGATCCACTACATATCGGTCATATTCATGACATAATAAAAGCTAGCAGTCTTTGTAAAGAATTATATGTAATCATCAGTTGGTGTAAAAATAGAGAATCAATAGAACCAAACCAAATTTACAGGTGGATTCACTACACTACAAAACATCTAACAAATATTAAAATAAAATTAATTGAAGATAAAGCAGTAAGTAAAGAAGAATACAACACTGACTATTACTGGGAAAAAGGAGCACAAGATATAAAAAACATAATCGGTAAAAAAATAGATGCAGTATTTTGTGGAGATGACTATTATGGAAAAAATAGATTTGAACCATTATACAAAGAAAGCAAAGTAATATATTTTAAAAGAGCAGAAGTTCCAATTAGTAGTACAGAAATAAGATTTGACCCTTATGAAAATTGGGAATACTTACCGCCAATTTGTAAAGAATACTATACTAAAAAAGTATTAATTATCGGAAGTGAAAGTACAGGAAAAAGTACATTATGTAAAAATTTAGCATTAGCATATAACACCAATTATGTAGAAGAAATAGGAAGAATTACATGTGATGATGCAGGTGGTGAAGAATATATGAATAATAAAGATTTAATTATAAACCTGATAAATCAAAAAAGTGAAGAAATAAAATTGTTAAAAAATAGTAATAAAATATTATTTATTGATACAGATGCACTTACTACTAAGTTTTATATAAACTTCTTACTAAATAATGAAGATGAAATAAATAAGTGTAATAAACTAGCAGATGCAATAAATAATATTAATGATTTTGATTTAATCTTATTTTTAGAACCAACAGTAGAGTTTATTCAAGACGGAACTCGTAATGAAAAAATAAATAAAGAAAGAAAAAAATATAGTGAACAACTAAAATCATTATACAAAGAAAATAACATCCCAATAGTATTTATAGATGGAGACTATAATGATAGATTTGTTAAAGCTAAAGAACAAATTAAAAAACAACTCAATATTGATACATTATGGTAAAAAATGATATAATAAGTACAAGAAGGTGGTACCATGTATAAAAATGAACAAGAATTTCTAGATAATTATGATTCAAGTGAATTTGAAAAACTATCAATGACAACAGACATATTAATTTTTTCAATATCTAATGAAGAAACAAGCAATTATCGAAAAACAACAAAAAAACATATGAGCGTTTTATTAGTTAAAAGAGATGATTACCCATTTAAAGATAAATGGTGTTTACCAGGAGGATTTCTAGATATTAACGAAGATCTAGATAAATCGCCAATAAGAATTTTAGAAAGAGAAACTAATCTAAAAAATATATACTTAGAACAACTATATACGTTTGGTGAAGTTAAAAGAGATCCTAGAATGAGAATTGTATCAACATCTTATATGGCTCTAATAGATAAGTCTAAATTAAATGATAAACTTTCATCTAATGCAGCATGGTTTAATGTCTCATATGAAGAAAAAAATAACATAATAAAATTATACTTAGAAAACGATGGAGAAAATATAATTCTAGAAATTAAAAAAGAACTATATCATCAAACAACAGATAGATATAAATTTGTAACAACAAAAAATAATGATATAGCATTTGATCATCCAATAGTAATTCTTTCTGGAATAGAGAGATTAAAAAATAAATCAGAATATACAGATATCGTATTTA
>CAYJCL010000101.1:0-3144 GCA_964368665.1 uncultured Muribaculaceae bacterium | reverse complement strand
AATTTTTATGCTCAAATAAGTTCTGGTACTAGTGCTGATACTGAGTTTACTTTAAATAGTAGTTTGATGCCTGCATTATCTGGAATAGTAAATATAACTTATGTTAATAGAGACTATAATACTATTCCTAAATATTTAAGTGATATGGGTTATTATACTTTTAGTACTCATGGTAATAAGGCTAGTATGTGGAATAGAAATAATATGCATCCTTCTTTAGGATATATGGATTTCTTTGCTGCTGAGTCATATGATGTTACTGATGAGAATTCTGTAGGTTTAGGAATTAGTGATCAAGCATTTTTTCAACAGTTTTATTCTAAATTAGTTGATATAAATAATACTAATGAAATTTTTATGGGAACTGTAATTACTTTAACTAATCATTCACCATTTTTAATAACTGAGGACGGTAATGATCATATCTTCTATACTTATGGTGATTTAGATTTAACTAATACTTATACTTCTGTATTAGAAGATGGTACTAGTGAAGAAGTAGTTGATGATTATTTAGAAGGTACTAAGATGGGTAATTATTTACATAGTGCTTATTACGCTGATAATGCTTTAGGTGAGTTTTTAGATATGATTGAAGCTAATCCTGAGTTTGATGATACTGTATTTGTTTTTTATGGTGATCATGAAGCTAAGTTAAGTCAAAGTGAGTTTGAATACTATTATAATTATGATATTACTACAGGATTATTAAGAACTGAAGAAGATCCTTTATATGTTGATTTTGATTATTATATGCATGAGTTAAATAAGAATACTCCTTTAGTAATTTGGTCTCCTGATGATGAATTAAATAAGAGTATAAATGTAGAAGTTAGTGATGTTATGGGTGTTATAGATATTCAACCAACTATAGGTAATATGTTAGGATTTAATAATCCTTATGCTTTAGGACATGATATATTTGAAATAGGTAGTGATAATGTTGTAATGTTCCCTAATGGTAATTTTTTAACTAATAGTGTTTATTATCGTAATAGTGAATCTACTCATTATGTAAGAAGTGAAGGAACTATTATTGAGGAAGGATATATTGAAAATTTAGTTCAATATACTGACAATAGACTACAAGTTTCTTATGATATGATATTACATGATTTAATTACTAATGAAGGTGATAAATTATTAGAAAATTATGGTGATACTTATGAATAAAGGTCATAAAAGAGTATTAGTAATTATATTTGTACTAATATTTATTGCAGCTGTACTTGCTGTACTAAGTTTTATGTTTAATAATAATAGAACTGCTATTGAAGTTGAGATAATTGATAGTATTCCTGAATATGGTTATTCTATCAATAACTTTGATGGTGATTATTATGTTGAAGAATTTAGGGAACTTAAAAATATTTTAAGTACTAGTGTGGATAGAGAATTGTATGTAAGACAGTTAGCAAAGTTATTTGCTATTGACTTATATTCTATTGATACTAAGGTAAATAAGTATGATGTTGGTGGTAAGGAATATTATCATGAATCTAAAGTAGAGATGTATACAACTAAGGTTATTGATACTTTCTATAATTATTTAGTAGATAATACTTATGGAGATAGAGAGCAAGATTTACCAATGGTTAGTGAAGCTATAGTTAGTAGTTATAGCACTGATACATATTTATTGGGAGATGAAGAAGTTGATTCTTATATAGTGGTTATTGAACTTAAATATGAGGAAGAACTTGGATATGATAAATTAATTGAAGTTACTTTAGTTGATAATGATAAAAAAATTGAAGTAGTGGAGAGTAAACCAGTAGAAGAAGACATATCGTAATGATATGTCTTTTTAAAACCCAACTGATTATTCAGTTGGGTTTGTTTGATTATTAATATAAAATGTCACGCTATTATAGTTTTCAATATTTGTACCTGATTTAATTGATTGATTAGATATTAGTCCTGGTAGACCGTTAGGATTGTAAGATGCATGATCTGGGTTGATGAATAAAGTTTGATAACTTAATCCGTTATTTGATGCCCAGGTTTCTGCTTCTTGCATTGTTTTTCCAACCATGTTTGGCATTGTAACTATTTTAGAACCTCCGTATAGTCCTTGACCAATTATTTGAGTTTCATAGTCTTCATTATATTCTATACTAAATGATTTATTAAATTCTGGTTCTTCTAGTTCTAAATTAATTCTCATTGCTTTAGTTATAGCTTCCATACTTTCTTCATAATATCCTTGACCACTTGTGGCAATTGATGTTCCTGGTAATACGATAGGTAAGCTGTAATATTCTAGTTCTGCTTTTGTTATTGATATGTCATCAGATATATTATGGTTTAGTAATATGTCTAATGCTACATCATAGAACGATAACATTGTTTCTGGATCCATGTTAGTAGCCATGTTGCTGCTAACGCTATCAATAATATTTTCTATTTCTTCAATGCTTCTAATACCCATTAATTCTTGAGCAGTTGCTTCGATAATTTGTTGTTGATGTCTATTTCTTGCAAAATCCGATTCGATATATAAGTATCTACATCTTGCATAAGCTAGAGCTTGTTCACCATCTAAATGTTGCACTCCTGGGTCGATCCATATTGTATCGTCTCCCCAGTCTCTGTTACTATTTTGTTCACATATTCTTCCGTTACAGTTATGTCCGTTATTCCAATTGTAATCTGGTGCTTCTACATCTACTGTAATTCCTCCAATAGCATCAACAATATCTACTACTGCTTTAAAATTTAATTTTAAATAATAATCTATTGGTGTATTTGTTACATTTTCTACTGTGTCTATTACACATTCTGTTCCGTAAGCAGCAGAGGCATTTATTTTAGCAATTGCATTGTCTCGACATGCAATTGGTACGATTGTATCTCTTGCTATGCTGACCATTGTCATTCCTAGTGTTTCTGGATTGAATGTTAATAGTATTAGTGTATCTCCATTGAATGCTTGATTAGCATCAAGTCCTTCAAATTCTGAGTCAACACCCATTAATAAAATACTAAATGGTTCTGTTAATAGTTTACCACTACCTGTATTTAAGTTTTCGTTTTGTAACTTTTTAGTATGTTCATATAATATTTTTGTTTCTTTATCTATGTTACTGAATTGTTCTTCATCTTGGAAGAAGATAACATAATTACTTGATACAAACATTGCAT
>CAYJCL010000100.1:1763-3240 GCA_964368665.1 uncultured Muribaculaceae bacterium | reverse complement strand
TATAATTCATTTGGCATTTACCTATTGCTTTAGCAATCAGGTGGATGTGGATACACCGCTTTCCTTTTTAATAACAATTTGAATTATAAACTATATTAATGACTTTGTCAACTATTTATCTATATTTTCCATTAAATCAATAGCAGAAGCATTGGTATCACCCACATTATCAGATGACATATCATTCTTCTTCTTTAAATTTTCTATCATCTTAGGTTCATAATCAACCAATTTAGTTCTAAATTGAACAGCGTTTTCATCATATAAACCTATATGAAATATTTTGTCAATTTGATTATGATCAAACAAGCAATTCTGCTTTGAAGAAATATATCCTTCAGGAAAAACGCATCCACAATAATCAAAAACTTTATTACGATTTTCAGGTGAAACAACGCAAAAACCAGTAACCATCAAACGTTTTTTACCATCTTTTAGAAGTACAACTGTACCTATTGGTAAATATTTTTCTTTTAAATTTAATTCCATTTTATTTCTCCTTTATATTCTTAAAAAACAACATCAGGTTTTTCATTAACTACATTATCACCAAAATTAATAGTAGTACCTTCGCCAGTAGTACTTTCAGGTACCAAAGTTTCAGTAGAAGATTCATTACCTAAAAATGGATCCTTTAATGGTTTATTTACGACATCTTCATAACTACCAGTAACAGGTGGTTTATCTTGATTATGATATGTTTTAGATCCATCATCATTAACAATTACATCTTGATCTAACTCAATTGATAACTCTTTATCCATAACAGCTTTAACCATAGAATCCTTATCAGTCATAAACTTAGTTATATCACTTTCAGAAAAATCATATTTAGTTAATAATGATTTTAATTCCGATTGATTATTATAATATAAATCATTTAATTCAATCTTGCGATCAAAACTTTTTCCACTAATACCTAAATCAGTTTCAAGTTCAGCGTTAACTACAGCTTCTTTGACCATATCAACATCTTTCATAATAACATCAACTTGATCATTAGTATAATTATATGATTCTAAATCAGATTCTATAGCATCTTGATTACTAACAAAGTTCTTCTCTATTTCTAAAAACTTATCAACATTACTACTTTGAATACCTTCAGTAACAGCTTCAACAACTAAACTTTCGTCTTGCATTAAATTAGTAATTTCGGTTTCACTATAACCATATTCACCTAAAACATTTTCAAGTCCACCTTTATTTACAGCATACATTTCAGAAACACCAGAAGTAATATCATCATTATACTCTGAAAAACCAATTTCTTCAAAATTAGAATCTACAACAGGAACATCAGGTTGTGGTTGAGGTGTTGGTTGTGGAGTAGGTTGAGGTGTCGGTGTTGGAACTGGCGTAGGTGTCGGTGTTGGAACTGGCATAGGTGTCGGTGTTGTAACTGACTGTGGCGCAGGAGTCACTTGAGGAGAAACTGATGGTTGAGGAGCAGGAGCAATAGGTTCATTATTAGTTT
>CAYJCL010000100.1:0-1663 GCA_964368665.1 uncultured Muribaculaceae bacterium | reverse complement strand
CACTAGTTTCTTCAGTTTCACTAGTTTCTTCAGTTTCACTAGTTTCTTCAGTTTCACTAGTTTCTTCAGTTTCTTCAGATACATTATTAGTTTCCTCAGTTTCAATATAAGATTCTTCTGAATTACCATAAGGTTTCTCAACAACTACCTCTTCATTAGATACTTCATTAGCAATAACATCTTTAAACATATCAGTGAACAACTCGGACTGCTTAACAGCAGCATTATTAGCTTCCATATCAAAACCAGTAAGATATGTACCTTCAACACCATCATCAAACTGGCCATTATAAACATTATATATAACACGATCAGCACTCAACCAATTGTCATCCATTTCGCTTAAATAAGAACTATACGGATTTACGCCGTCATCATCAGAAATAAAATTCAATAAAATAGCTGAATCATAATTTAAAACAAAATCAACTGAATTAGAATCATTATCATAAAACGTTAAATTATCAGAACCGATAAAATACGTTCCCATAATATTATAATGAAATTCAAAACCTGTTAACAAAGATAATTCCTCATTTACTTCTATAGCATAATCATCAGTTTCAAAAAACTCAAGTAATTTATCAATAGTAGAAATCCCTTCTCCATCTACATAATTTTCAAAAATACCTTGATCATCATAAATAAATGATTCTTCACCATTTCTAAAACCATCTACTAAGAGTTTTATTCCCGAAATTTTAAGTTTCAATCTAGTAACATTATTAATTTCACGTCTAGTATATTCAGATATTTGAGTAGCTCTATCACGATGACCAAATTCAGCCAAATCAGAAATACTATTACATTTTGTTAACAAATCAGTTAATAATAAGCTTAAAGCATTATTCAATGAATTAAAATCATCAAAAGCACCAGATGCAATTTCTAATGAATCAAAATTAATCATTGTAGACATTTTACATTTCCTCCACTCTACCAGAAAATCTCATACTGGTTTGATATTCTGTCAAACGAATTTGATAAGCAGCCCAAGCTCTATCATAAATTATAGTAGAAGAAATAGCCAAAGACGCTACTTCAGCATCAATCAAAGTAGAAATATCCAACAAATTATTCTTAATCACTAAAGCGTCGGTAGCTAATTTATTTTCACCTCTAATTTTAAAAGATTCAAAACTAACACTACTTTCCACAGACGAAATTATAGCATTAATTTGAAGTAACTTCTCTTTAATTTCACTATATTTAGAAACAAGTTGGCTTACGTCATTACGAATATTACAACTAAAAACCGGTTCACTCATTTAAATCACTCCTTTATTTATATTTTATAAAACAAAGAGATTCTCTTTATCTTATAAAATATTGCAAAATATTTTGCAATATAATCTTTATTGTTGATCGAATTTTCTGTAAGTTTCATACGCAGCATCAACTTTAGTACGTACTTCTCTAAGTTGAGCAACACACGCATCAAAATTAGCAGAAAAATCATTCCATTTGTTTTTGAATTGAGTAGCAGCATCACCACTCCATACTGGAGTACCTAACTTATCATTAACTTCATTTTTCATTTGGTTAAATCCAGTTTCAACAGTAGCTCTAGCAGATTCAATATTATTAGCAGAAGCTACAGCAGCTTCGTAATTCATTGTAAATGTTTGATTCATTATAAACCTCCTCTATATATTTTAAAATT
>CAYJCL010000099.1:0-3312 GCA_964368665.1 uncultured Muribaculaceae bacterium | reverse complement strand
TGAGACTTATATACTCTTGTGATGTTGTATTAGATTTAAGAAATAAGGGAATACTAAGTAATAATGGAGTTAGTGAATATAGATTTTTATTTACAAGACTTATAGTATGTATATTATTATTTATTGGTTTATTATTACTAGGTGATTATGGATATATATTTGCTCCTATAACAGTTATAATTATATATAATTTATGGAGATATATGCTGTATGATAAAAAAATTAAGGAAAGAATTATATCTTTAGAAAATGATTCAATCTTATTCTTTGAAGCTATATCAATAGCTTTAAAGAGTGGGAAAAGTATTATGGATAGTATTTTAATTAGTTGTGAATCTATTGATGGAGATTTAAGTGATGAGTTTTATAAATCTTATGAAGATATTAAGAATGGTAAAAATATTAAAGAATCATTAAAATCTTTAGAAGCTAGAATTCCATCAATAAAAATAAGAAGTATTATAGAGTTATTTATACAAGCCAATAAATTGGGTAGTGATATTATAGAATCATTAGATTATCAAATAGATGATATAAGAGATAATAATTTTATTATATTAAAATCTAAGATGGATAAAATACCTGTTTATGTAGGTATTGCTAGTGCTTTATTATTTTTTCCAGTAATAGTATTACTAGTGTTTGCTCCAAAAATAATTGAATTAATTAGTTAATAGTTTTATAATAAATATAAGAGGATTATATGAGAAAGTTTAATGCTGAAAAAGAATTAAAAAAAAGTAGAAGAAAATATACTAAAAAACATTTAGTATTTTCTTTACTTGGTTTAATAGGATTAACTATTCTAGGAATCTCTTTTGCTTATTATGATGTTAATGAATCTTCAATAGTAATTAATGGAGATGTTAAAGCTCCAATAAATATTACTGTTATGAAAGGTGAGGAACAAGTAACTAATTTTCCTACTTCAGCTGAAGGTTATGAATTTGATAGAGTAGAATGTATTAATAGTACTACTTATACTTGGGATGAGGCGAACTGGCAAGTTAATTTTAATTTTACTGGTAATGATGATTGTGTGGTTTATTTTAGAGTGTTGCCATATGATTACTACTTACAAGCACCAGTATTAGATTCGAAAATGGTACCAGTTATGATTGCTGATAATGGAACAGTAACTAGAGCAGATATTAACGCTGAATGGTATAATTATGGAGAATCAAAATGGGCGAATGCAGTTATTGTAAATAATAATTCTTATTTAACTGCTGCAGCGGGAACAACTATTCCTATGACTGCCATAGAGCAGATGTATGTATGGATACCAAGATATCAATATGATCCAGCAAGTATAGAAAGTGCTGATCATGCAATAGATGTAACATTTGTTGATAAAACTGGGACTGCTCATCCAGCATTTACGTTTGGCACTGATGAATTATCAGGTATGTGGGTAGGTAAATTTGAGATAGGATGGCAAGTAGGTTTTTCAGATAACTCATCATCAGGTGCTTATAATAATGATATAGAAACAACATATATAATAAAACCAAATGTTAATTCAGCACATAGTACAAACGTTAAAACAATGTTTTATAATATACAAAAAACTAGCAATGCATACTCACTAGATGCAACAACAGACGTCCATATGATAAAAAATCCAGAATGGGGAGCTGTAGCATACTTATCACAATCAAAATATGGAGTATGTAATAGTGATGGAACATGTAGTGCAGAAATAGAGAACAACAATTATTACAATAATACTTTAGCATATGATATAGTAACAGGATGTGGAGGAACAGGTACTGCAGTAACAAATAATACAACAGGAATAGAAATATGTCCAGCAAGTAATAGATGGGAAACAGCAAACGGAATAAAAGCAAGTACAACCAATAATGTAACAGGAATATATGATATGGCAGGAGGAAGATTAGAATATGTAATGGGAAATATGCAAGATAGTAGTGGCAATTTTTATCCAGGAAGTTCAGGTTTCACCACTGCCCCAGATTCGAAGTACTATGATTCATACGCCAACGGATCAAGTTCTACAGATTATACAAGAGGTCTTCCAGGAGATGCAACGATAGAGTTAAATCCATCAGGGACTTATATGTCCAACTGGAATACAGACACTGCTCGCTTTGTGTACTCAGACTATCCTTGGTTTGCACGAGGCGGGCATGCTTCCGGTGGTCTTACTAGTGGTGTTTGGAATTTCTATGGTATCTATGGCAATGCGAGCAGTAGCGTTTCAGCCCGCTCGGTAGTTTCATTTGAGCAGTAGCAAAATAAGTGAACGCAAGTTCATTTATTTTAAGGTGCGTTCCTTACTGAATAAGTAACGTGAAAGTTCCCTAAAGCAGCACATACACAGGGCGAGACTGCACTGATTTTTACTTGTGGTAGTTGCGGCTATGAATTGTTTTAATATAACTTATAGATTTTCTATAAGTTTTTTTAGTTTTAAAAGGAAATAAGACTTACTTATGTAATATATAAGTATAAGGAGGTCTTTGATGAAAGAAGATAAATTAAAAGTAATTAATAAGATATTTAATAGTGAGGAGATAAGAACTTTATGGGATGAAGATGAAGAAAAGTATTATGTTAGTATTGTTGATGTTGTCGGTGTTGTTTCAGAAAGTGCTGATCCAGTTTCGTATTGGAGAAAGTTAAAACAAAGACTAAAAATTGAGGGAAATGAAACCGTGACAAACTGTCACGGTTTGAAATTGAAAGCTAAAGATGGAAAATATAGATTAACAGATGTTACAGATATAGAAGGAATGTTTAGAATTATTCAGTCTGTTCCTAGTAAGAATGCAGAACCAATTAAACAATGGTTAGCATCTTTAGGAAGTGAAAGAATTGATGAAATATTTGATCCTTCTTTAGGTATTCAAAGACTTATTGATAGTTATAGAAGTAAAGGATTTAGTGAAGAATGGATTAAGAGTAGAGTTAATGCTTTGATTGCCAGAAAATCTTTAACTGATGTATGGGAATATTGTGGAGTTAAAGATAATGAATTTGCTATATTAACTAATACAATATATAAGAGTTGGTCTGGGATGAATGCTAAAGAATATAAGAAATTTAAAGGATTAACTAAAGAGAGTTTAAGAGATAATATGAGTAATATAGAATTAATACTTACTGACTTAGGAGAGGAAGCTACTAAGTTAATAGCTATAAATAAGAAACCTTCAGGACTTAATGAAAATATTGAGGTAGCTAAGAGTGGAGGTGGTGTTGCATTAGATGCTAAGAATAAGTTAGAAGACATTATTGATGATAAATTACTTAAATAATAATTTTTAGTTGATTAGCAAACGATTG
>CAYJCL010000098.1:2517-3317 GCA_964368665.1 uncultured Muribaculaceae bacterium | reverse complement strand
ATGATTATCAATGAAGAAGTAGTATCTACTGGAAAAGAATTAAACAAACAAGAAGTATTAAATTTATTGAAAAAGTGATTATTCACTTTTTTTATTTCTCTAATTTTCTACTTCTAGACTTACAATTTTCTATATGTTATAATATAAACTGATAGTAGGGTATGTATATGAAAAGAATAAAGAAAAAAACAATCTATATAATAATCATTACTTTAACAATAATATTGATAAGTATTCCAGCTTATTCTTATGCAAAATTTATTGGTAATGCTGCATGGAATTATTACTTAGAAAGCAAAGGTTTTTATTTTGAAAGTCTTAATTTGACTAATAGTACTTATTTAAATTATAATTGGAATAATGAACCTATAGAAATAACTATTCAAAATTATAATGATGAACTAAAATCTACAGATAATACAATAGAATATACAATAGAATGTAATGTAATAAATGACCCTACAAATAACTTGGACTGCAATATAAACAATACTGGTAACAGTATAGATTATCAAAGTATAGAAAACCTTCAAATATGTATTAATAAAATAGATAATACCGATGTAACATCCCTAGATGAAGAAACATGTACATCTAGAGGGTATGAATGGAGCAATGGAAAAAATCAAAGAATAGAATACATAGAGATTACATCTACTGATCCAAATCAAACAATAGAAGAAGTAGAAGTAGAAATAACAGTAAAATCAACGTCACCTTATTCAAAAACAATTAAAGGAACATTTTATTTAGTTAATAACACTTCTAATCCTGATGTGACATTTGAACATCAAAGTTTT
>CAYJCL010000098.1:0-2507 GCA_964368665.1 uncultured Muribaculaceae bacterium | reverse complement strand
AACTAAAAGTAGCAAAGACTGATTATTTAAATAACTACACTAACTCTGAAAATGAAATATATAGTATAGATATAGAATTAAATAACAATACAACATTAATATATGATTTTTACAAAGAAAATGCATTAGATGATATATCAATAAGTGATTATACAATAACTCTAGTAAGAGAAAATTTAGCATACGAAGATCCAAGTATAGATGGAGCAGATCCAGAAATATCAAGAGATTTACTACCGGTATTAATAGCTAACGATGGTACAGTAACCAAAGCAAATACAGATATAGAATGGTATAATTATCAAGAAAAAGAATGGGCTAATGCAGTAATAGTATCAAACGAAACAAAAAACACTTACTATAATGCTGATAATGGAGTAGTCATAAATGAAGATGACATAATAGCATATTATGTATGGATTCCAAGATTTGAATACATGATCCCTTATAGCGGAACAGGTACTGGAGGAAGTGCACGTACATTTAATATAAACATAGTAAATAAAGACGAACCAAAAAAAACTAGCACACAGCAAGGCGCATATCATACTCATGCAGCTTTTACACATAATGGAGAAGAACTAAATGGTTTTTGGATGGCAAAGTTTGAGTTAACAGGAACAAATACTACACCAACCATTAAACCAAACCAGAGTAGTTTAAAAGAAGTGAGTATAAGTAATTTTCATGATTTATCAACAACATTTACTACAACATATTCCATAAATGGAACAAGTAGACAAATGACAACAGAAAATTGGAATGCAGCTGCATACCTAGCAAGTAGTATTTATGGAATCAATCAAGAAATAAGAATAAACAATAGTTCATTATTAACTGGTTGTGGTGCATTAAACGAAAACGCAAACACAACTACCTCATGTGAAATAAAATATGGTGAAGCTCAATCGTATCCTCAAAGTACAACAGGAAATATTACAGGTGTATTTGATATGTCAGGTGGATATTGGGAATACGCTATGACAAACTATAACTATATAAATCACGAACTAGATGGTTTTGAGACATTACCAAGTGAAGCCTTTATGAGTGTATATAATCAATCATCCTCAACACTAGCATTAGACAGAGTAAACTTAGGTCTATTTGAAACATTCGGATGGAATTCAGATATATACTACATAATAAGTGATACTCATCCTTGGATAAGAAGAGGAGGGGACCATAGTAGTTCAAGCGGTGCAGGAGCATTTGCTATGGGTAATGCTTATGGAAATGCAGCATTAAATGTTACAGCAAGGTTTGTAATACACAATTAAAAAAAGTTCGATTACCGAACTTTTTATTTTTGCTTCATTTTAAGACTTAAATTATGTAATGTAAGATCAAGCATTCTGCCTCTAGTTAACTCTTCTTCATTAAAAGCTAACACTTGAACAGAAGATAAATTATCTAAAATAGTTTTAACTTTATCTTCACTAAAATCTTTAAACTCTTTACTAAACTTAGAAACATAAGAAACATATTCATTATATGTTATTTTTTTATTTTTAATTGTGCTATAAAATTCATCAGTTCCATCTAAAATATTCATAAAATCACCTTTTTTCATAGAAGATAATATAACATATTAAATATATTATATCAAGAAAATTATTAACTAAATAAAATTACTTGAATACAATAAAATATAAAAGTATGTAAAGGAGAAAAATGGAAAATAATTTTTGGTTTGCTCTTGCTCTAACAGCATTTGCAGGCTTATCAACAGGAATTGGAAGTTTAATAGGTCTATTTTCAAAAAAAACTAATAAAACCTTTTTATCAATATGTTTAGGATTCTCCGCCGGAGTTATGATATATGTATCAATGATAGAAATTTTTCAAAAAGCAAATAATATGATATATGATTCAGTCAAAAATTCATTAGCAGACTGGATTACAGTAATAAGTTTTTTTGGTGGAATATTTCTAATAGCTATAATAGACAAACTTATTCCTAAATCAAAAAATCCTCATGAAATACATAAAGTAGAAGAACTAAATAAAAAAATAAAAACTAAACAAAGTAATTTATTAAGAATGGGAATATTCACAGCACTAGCAGTAGGTATTCACAACTTTCCAGAAGGACTAGCAACATTTGTTTCAGCCCTTCAAGACCCAACAATGGGTATCCCAATAGCAATAGCTATTGCTATTCACAATATACCAGAAGGACTAGCAGTATCAGTACCCATATATTATGCAACAGGAAATAGATTAAAAGCATTCAAATATTCGTTTCTATCAGGACTGGCAGAACCAATCGGAGCACTGGTGGGATACTTTATATTAAAACCGTTTCTAAATGATATTGTAGTAGGAATTATATTCGCTGCAGTAGCTGGAATCATGATTTTTATAAGTCTTGATGAATTACTGCCTGCATCAAAAAAATATGAAAAACATCACTCATCTATGTATGGTTTGGTTCTAGGAATGATAGTAATGTCCTTGAGTTTATTATTATTATAAAACTTCATAATGAAGTTTTTTAATTGACA
>CAYJCL010000097.1:0-3338 GCA_964368665.1 uncultured Muribaculaceae bacterium | reverse complement strand
GTCTTAGAAGTGTAATATTACCCCATAGTTCTTTTTTGTATCCATTACCCATATCTATTATTTGGTAATCGTTAAAGTTTTTAATTAGTTTCATGGTTTTCTCCTAACTCAAATATTTTATTTAATATTATTCCTACTCCATCTTCTTCATTTGATTTAGTAATAATATTCGCTCTTTCTTTTACTTCATCAATTGTGTTATCCATTACTACTGATAAACCTACTGCTTCAAACATTGATAAATCATTTAATGAATCACCAATTCCGATTGATTCTTCTTTTGATATATTTAAATATTCTAATAGTTCATTTATCCCTTTGCCTTTACTATTACCAACATTAATAAAATCATGATAATAATATTTTTTATGAATAGGTCGATTAGTTATTAATGCAGTTGATGAATTCACTGTATATAATTCTGGATATAATTCTTTGTACAGTTCTTTTATAGCTAGCATTTTATTATAGTTATTACTAATTATTACTAATTGGTGAGTATCTATATTATCAATATCATCTACTGTAACTATTTTATATTCATCTTTATAGTTAATATTTGAGAATCTTTTATACTTAGTATTGAAATATAGTTTCATGCTATTTTCGTTACAGTAGTTCAAGATTGATTTTACTGTATTTTTATTTATATTACTTGTATAAATTATTTCATCTTTTTCAAAATTATATACTTCTGTTCCGTTGGAACAGATAATATATGGTTTTATTCCTATTGACTTTGCTACGTTGATGGCATTTTCACTATATCTTCCTGTTGTTAATATTATTTTTATTCCTTTGTTATGTAAGATATTTAATATTTTTTTATTATAATCACTTACTACTTCGTCATTATTAAGTAACGTTCCATCTAAATCTATAAATACTACTTTGTACATGTTATCACTCTCACTTCTTTTATTATAGCAAAAAAAAGACATTATCTTAAGGTTAAGTTAAGATAATGTGTAAAGTTTAGCTACGAATTAAGTAATTTGGATACTTAGGTTTAACTTCTGTATCTATAATATCTTCAATACATAATTCATTTAACATTGTTATAACTTTTTTTTCTATATATTCGTATGACGGATCTAATTTTTTGTTAAACGGTTTTTTACTATTGATATATCTCTTTTGATAAGTGTTTAGTGTTTTTTTATCTATATCGATAGAGAAATCTTCGATAGATGGTATTTCTTCTGTTAATAAAATTAATTCTCCTGGATCATTTTCTTGATAGAATGTTGTATTGAAAGATAACTCTCTTTCAACTAATTCTACTTCATCATATATCATATATTCTATTTGATAACATAAATATACTGTTTTTAAAAGATTTGCTGGTTTATAATATTTCATACTATATGAAATCATTTTTACATCACTATTTTTATCCTCATTAATTTGAAATACTAGCTCACAATGATTTTTCTTATACGCAGACATAAATGTTTTTTGATAGTCGTCAATATTTGTTTCACTAAGTTGATCTAATTGATTTTCTTTATTTTCATTTATAATTTCTGTAACTTGTGATGTAAATGAATCTAATGCTAGTTCTAGATCTCTTGATGTAGTTATTATTCTTTTCCAATCATTAATGATTGTTTCTGGTTTTGCTGTTTTCATAATAATCCTTTATAGAGACATTTCGTCTTCTTCACTATATAATTCTCGATATAATACACTTAATAAATCACCTAATAATATGATAATTTGATCATAATTTTTTACTAGAAATTTTGTTGAAAAAATATCAGGTCTTTTTAAAGGTCTCATTCTTGTACCTTGGAATACTATTTGAAACTTTCTTACTATCTCTTCTATATCAGTTAAGTTATCTTGTTTTATTTTTTCATCTATTAAAGTTATTAAGTACATTAATGAAACATGCGTTTCAGCTTGTGCTAATGATTCATCATAGTTTGTTGCTTTATTACTTGTTATATTTTTTACTAATGCTTCTTTAGTTACATAATTCCAATAAGTTTCAAAATCTAATGAATCATATATTTCTTCTAGTTCTTCTTTGTTCATTATAAAACCCCTTTTCAAGTAGTTTTATTATAGAACTATTTTTTTATTTGTCAATAATTAATTATCTTCTACATCAAATTGAGAATTATATAAATCATAATAGAATCCTTTTTGTTTTAATAATTTATTATGGGTTCCTTGTTCGATGATATTTCCATCTTTCATTACAAGAATAATATCAGCATTTTTAATTGTTGATAATCTATGAGCAATAATAAATGATGTTCTTCCTTTCATAAGTTGGTCCATTGATTTTTGGATCATTATTTCAGTTCTTGTATCGACATTACTTGTTGCTTCATCTAAAATCAAAATTTTAGGATCAGCAATTATAGCTCTTGCAATTGTTAATAATTGTTTTTGTCCTGATGAGATGTTTGTTGTTTCTTCATTAATAATCATATTATACCCGTCTGGTAATGTATTAATGAAATGATCGATATGAGTAGACTTAACAGCTTTCTTTATTTCTTCATCAGTTGAGTTAAGTTTCCCATATTTAAGATTGTCCATAATTGTTCCGTTAAACAACCATGTATCTTGTAGAACCATTCCAAACAAACTCCTTAAATCACTTCTTTTGATATCTTTAATGTCTTTGTTGTCAATTAAAATTGACCCTTTGTTAACGTCGTAATAACGCATTAATAGTTTTACTATAGTTGTTTTCCCTGCTCCAGTAGGACCAACGATTGCTATTTTTTGACCATCTTTGATTTTAGCTGAGAAGTTTTTAATTACTTCTTGGTTTTCATTGTATCCAAAATGAATATTTTTAAATTCTACGTTTCCATTAATGTTATCGATTGATTCTGGATTTTTTATATCTTTAACTTCTTCTTCACTATCTAAGAATTCAAATATTCTTTCAGCTGCTGCTAGCATTGATTGAATCATATTTGAAACTTGAGCTAGTTGACCAATTGGTTGAGAGAAGTTTCTTGAATATTGGATTAATGATTGAATTTCTCCTACAGTAATAATTCCTTGTCCTGCAAAGATTGAACCAATTATTGCTACTATAACATAAGATATGTTACCAATAAAATTTATCATAGGTTGCATTATTCCACTAATGAATTGACTTTTCCATCCTGAATCATGTAATTCATTATTGCTTTTTTCAAAGTTTGAAACCATTTTATTCTCTGCATTAAATGTTTTTACTACAGCATGATTTGTATACATTTCTTCTACTTTACCATTTAGCTCTGCTAAATGATTTTGTTGACTTTTGAAATGTACTTGAGATCTTTTTACTACTCTTGAAACAACAAACATTGATACAGGAAGTATAA
>CAYJCL010000096.1:0-3349 GCA_964368665.1 uncultured Muribaculaceae bacterium | reverse complement strand
TGGATGCAACAACAGATGTCCATATGATGAAAAATACTGAATGGGGAGTAGTTGCATATTTATCACAATCACAATATGGCATATGTGAAGATGATGTAACCTGTTCAGTAAAAATAGAGAATAATAATTATTATAATTATTATTATGACATTGTGACAGGTTGTGGAGGAAATGATACACCAATTCAAACTGATGCAATAGGAATGGAATTATGTCCAGCAAGTAATAGATGGGAAACAACAAATGGAATTAAAGCAAGTACAACCCATAATATAACTGGAATATATGATATGGCAGGAGGAAGATTTGAATATGTAATGGGAAATATGGTAGATAGTAGTGGAAATTTCTATTCGTCGCAAGCAGATTTCACTACTGTTCCAGAAGTAAAGTATTATGATTCGTATGTGAATGCGTCAGATCGAGGAGATTATACAAGAGGATTATTCGGAGATGCAACATTAGAGTTAAATCCGCCAGGTATTTTGTTATCCAACTGGAATTTAGATGTAGCTTACTTTGTACACTCTAATTTTTCTTGGTTTCTACGAGGTTGTGCTTCTTACTGTGACAGTGATGCTGGAATTTGGACTTTTGATAGAGGTACTGGAGGTTGGAGTGCTTACATATCTTCTCGATCAATAATTTTGATATATTAAGACCTTGTGGTCTTTTTTTTATATGATATAATTATTTAGAGGTAAATATGAATAAAAAAGTTTTAATAGGTATTATTATAGTACTAGGTATATTATTAGTTATTGTTTCTACTTTATTAGTAGTTAATGTTTTTAGTGTTACTAAGAGTGAAGTTAATGATAAGGAAGTATTAAATAGTGAGAATAATGTTGAAGATGATAATGTAGAGAATAATGAAGATATTAAAGATGATTCTTATACTGATGATGATCAAGTAGATAATGAATCTTTAAGTAAAGATGATATTGTACTTAATGAAGTTAATAATATTGAGAGTGATATCCTTAGTGGATTTAAAAGTAGTTTAGATACTGGTTTAGTTAATTTAAAAGGTGGATTTATAATATTAGTTGATTTTATATTTTATGATGGATTAATTAACGGAGTAAGTTTTAATGAGTTAAGCGATAGTACTAAAGAGAGTATTTTAAATACTGTTAGTGATATAGATGAATTTGTACTTGGTTATTATCCTACATATAAAGAAGATATTTTAAATTTAAGTAAAAGTGTTAGTGATAGTTTATTTAATGCTATAGAAGTAGGTAAGGAGAATATAAGTGATTTTGCTAATACTCATATAGATCCTGGGACAATGGATAGTATTAAAGAGTTCAGTGATGATTTTAATGATGCAATTGATGGAGTAATTAATTCTCCAGTAGTTGAAGATGGAATAGATAGTGTTATTGATGGATATGAAGGTTTATCTGATAGTTTAGATAATTGGTATCAAGAGTTTAAAAAAGACTAGTGCTTTTTTTTATTTTGTGTTATGATATTTATAAGAATAAAGTAGGTGTTTTATGTTTGGGAAAATATTAAATATAAGTGAAAATATAGCTGAGGTAGAAACTAACGCTACTGTTAACCAAATTCCTGATTTAATGAATATTCATGTAATATTTGAAGCTCCAAATCAAATTATATTAGGAGAAGTTAAAAATATTAAAGGGAATATTTTAGAAATTAGATTTTTAGGTGAATATATAGATGGTAAGTATGTTAATGGGGTTTTAAGAAAACCGATGCTTAGTTCTTCTATAAGAGTAATAAATACTAATGAATTAATGGATATTGTTGGTACTGATACTGATAGTTCTTTTAAGATAGGGAATAGTTCTTTATATAAACAATTTACTATATATGCAAAAATTAATGATTTATTTGCTAATCATATGGCAATATTTGGTAATTCTGGATCTGGTAAATCTTGGGGAGTATCTAGATTAATTCAAAATATATTTGGTAATTTAAAGTTATTTTCTTATAATGCTAGTATTTTTATCTTTGATGCATATGGAGAATATAAAACGGCTTTTACTAAGATTAATGAGTTTAATTCTAATTACTGTTATAAGTTTATGACTACGAATGTAGTTGAACCTACTGATCATGAGTTACATTTACCATTTCATTTACTTAATGTAGATGATATAGCGTTATTATTACAAGCTGATCATCATAGTCAATTACCGATTATAGAGAGATCTTTAAGACTATGTAAAATATTTAGTTTAAATAATGATGAAATTAATAGATATAAGAATCATTTAATAGCTAGTGCTTTAATTACTATTTTATATAATAATGAAACTACAATACATAAGAAGAATCAAATATATAATATAATTAATGTATGTAGTACTAAAGAGTTTAGTTTTGATACTGTTATTGAAGGTTTAGGATATACTAGAACTTTCAGTGAGTGTTTAGAAATTGATAGTAGAGGTCAATTTGGTGAGAGTGTTTTAATTACTGAATATGTACTTAAATATGTTAATGATGATTTAGAACATACTAAGATACCTGATAATACTTTTTATAACACTGATGATTATGGTAGAGCTTTAGAGTTTACATTAATTAGTGAAGGATTCTTAGATAATGCTCAGTTATATGATTTAGCAATGATGTTAAAAGTAAGACTTAATGCAGTAATTAATTCTAAGATGAATGGAATATTGACTTTTCCTAATTATGTAGATGAAGTAGGATTCATTAATTATTTACTTAGTAATAATTCTAAGAAGAGTCAGATAATTAATTTAAATTTAGAAGATTTAGATGATACTTACGCTAAGGTATTAGTTAAAATATTTAGTAGAATATTCTTTGACTTTTTAAAAACTAAAGTTAGTAGGGCATCGATGCCAATTCATTTATTACTTGAAGAAGCACATAGATATATTCAAAAAGATAATGATGTTTATTTACTTGGATATAATATATTTGAGCGTATTGCTAAAGAAGGAAGAAAGTATGGAATATTACTTAATTTAATAAGTCAAAGACCTGTAGAAATATCTGATACAGTTATATCTCAATGTAGTAACTTCTTAATATTTAAGATGACTCATCCATTAGATATTGAATATATTGAAAAGATGTTACCTAATATTAGTAGTGACATTATCGAAAAGCAAAAATCATTACAACCTGGTAATTGTGTAGGATTTGGTACTGCATTTAAGATACCAATGATTATTAAGATGGATCCTCCAAATCCAACACCTAATAGTAATAGTTGTGATGTATCAAATAGATGGAAAAATACCAATAATTAGTAAATAGATTCTATTTACTTTTTTTATTTCTTGTGCTATACTTTAATTACCTAAAGAATGTTTCTATTTGTAAAAAACCTAAT
>CAYJCL010000095.1:1841-3364 GCA_964368665.1 uncultured Muribaculaceae bacterium | reverse complement strand
AATACAGTTATTTTAGGTTTCATATAATACCTCTATTCTTATATTAATTTTATCATTATATATATTTTATTTCAATAAAAAAATTAGTAGGTTTTCTACTAATTTAATTTTTCTCTTACGATCTTGCTTACTTCTTTCATATCAGCAATAGCTGATAATTCTTCAGTAGCAAGTTTCATTATTTTACCCATATCAGCTTTTGATTCAGGTTTTACTTCTTCGAAGATTTTATCAATTCTTTTATTTACTTCTTCTATTGATAATTCTTCTGGTAAATATTTAGATAATATTTGTACTTCTTTAGTTAGATTTTCTACTAAGTCAAGTCTTTCATATTTTGTATATTCTTCAATACTATCTTTTCTTATTTTTACTTGTTTTTTAATTACTGCTATAACATCATTATCTTCTAGATCTTGTTTTTTATTTATTTTTTCTAGTTGAAGATTACTTTTTAACATTCTCAGTACTGATACTGAGAATTTATCATTACTCTTCATTGATGATGTTAAATCAGTTGTTATTTGTTCAAGTAAGTTCATATAATCACCTTAGTCTCTTCTATTTTTACGAGCGTTTTTAATTCTCTTTTCCATTTCCTTACGTTTTACAACTCCAGGTTTTTCATAATGTTTTCTTTTCTTTAACTCTGAAGGGACTCCACTTCTAGCTACTTGAACTTTAAATTTCTTTAATGCTCCGTCAACATTATTGTTAGTTACTACTACTTTAGTCATCGATATTTCCCTCCCTTCATCACTATTTCAAATTATAGCACTTAGAAAAGGTTTTGACAAGTAATTATTGCATTTTTTGTTATATTAATGGTGTTAGGACACTTCTTGAGGTTGCACTCGCGTACAAGTTGTTATAGACATTGAAATTCCAAATACCTGACGCTTCTGCATTGCCAAGTCCACCTCTAGTCATAAGTGTTGTTGGAGTTTGTACCATGTCATTATTCCAGTTTGGGCTTGTTGCAACTCCGTCTGGATACAATTCTTCAATTGCGTCTCCCGGTTCTGATGCATTTGGGAATGCTGCGGTAGTATATGTGTCATAATACTTATATTGGAATCTTTCTGTGGCGGACCAACCTGTTAAAGAATCTCTGATGAATCCTGTACTTGCGGAATTTGTGTGATATATTATATTTGACATTACGATTTCTTCTCTACCACCGGCCATATCATATATGCCCGTCAAGTTATGATTTGTGCTTGTTGTTAGTGCTCCTGTCCAATTATTTCCTGCTGTGTATGTTGCATTGTTAGCTACAACTGAAGAACATGTTCCTGTTGTGTTGCATATTCCATATTTTGATTGAGATAAGTATGCTACCGCACCCCACTCGGTGTTCTTTATTACGTGAATATCACTTTGTGAATCTAAGCCATTAGTGTTGTTTTTACCTCTTATACCTAGTATAACTGATGTTGTTTTATAACCATTTAAAGAATTAATTCCTGGTTTAATATCGTTGTATGCTCCTTGTTCAAACTTCCCTACCCATAAACCTGGTA
>CAYJCL010000095.1:0-1741 GCA_964368665.1 uncultured Muribaculaceae bacterium | reverse complement strand
CCAGTTAGATATGTTTTAATATCATCATTCATACTTTTTACTAATATTCTATTTTGCATATAATTTGCTAACAGTAAAGAAGTTACTGATATAAATACAATAAAAAATGAATATACGATTGACATTGCAATAAACCCTTTACTCTTCATAGTTCTCACCTATTATTAATTATAACACAAAAAAAGAAGATTTTTATCTTCTTTTTGATTATAATTTACAAATCTTTTTTTCTTTAGCATATCTGATACTTGATCCGATTGTTCTTCCAAACTCAAAGATATAACTTACTGCTTTTGATATTGAGTTAAGTAATGTCCCTGATATAGACCATCCACCATATATATTTATTAATTCATTACTATTTAATTTCATAATTAATCATTACAAGTTTTTGGTCTTAGGAATCCGTCAACTATACCACCTACTAATACTAAGAAGGCTCCGATACCAGCAAGGATTCCAAAAGAAAATCCTCCACCATTGATATTCATTAATTCTTGATTACTAATTGTTCTCATAATTACTCCTTTCTAATTAACAAGTCTAAGTATTTATTAAGTAATGTATCCTTGTTACTTAGTAATTTTATCGTTGTTAATTGATTGTTTTTTATATCGTTTGAATGTTCAAAAGATATAGTTATTTCTTGCGCTATTTTATTTACTGTTTCATTAATATAAGGACTTTGATATGTTATGTCTTTAATAGTTATTTTTTTATTATTAATTATTAAGTATTCATAATTTCTTTTTGCAATATCAAATTGTTCTAATTTGATATTGCATGTATTTTCACAAGTGATTAATGTATCATACTCTTCAATATCATATGAAGTAGTATTTAAGAAGAATATAATAGTTATTATTAATAATATAGTCATAATTATTAGATATTTATATTTTGGTTTTTTATTGATGAATATATAATTATTCATTAGTACCTAAATTGATTATTTGATCAAATTTTAAATTTATCTTTTTATGACTGATAGTTATTATTAATTTATTTTTATATTTATTAAAAATATTTTTCAATATTCTTTCTTCTTGAATTTGTGATACTTCACTTAGTGATTCATCTAATATAATTACGTTACGATTTAGTAGTAGTGTTCTTGCTAATATTATTCTTTGGGCTTCGCCGCCAGAAAAGTTATTAGCGTCTTTGTTAATTGTGGTTTCCAGTCGTAGTGGTAATTTGTCTATAATGTTATTTAATTCACATAAGTTTAAGACTTCATTGATTTTTTCGATACTTATATTGTTATGAAGTGTTAAGTTATTATATAAGGTATCAGTAAATAAGGTTTCACTTTGAGAGTTATAAACTATTGTGTTTCTTAAATCATATAAACTGATGTCAGTAATATTTACTCCTCCAATTGAAATACTTCCTTGATCAGGATTTATGGTTTTATATAACATTTTACAAATACTACTCTTACCTGATCCAGATGAACCAGATATTAAGACTTTGGAATTCGATTTCATTTCACAACTAAAATTATTAATTAACAGGTTTAATTTGTTTGGGGCATAATGGATGTTTTGAAATGAAATACTCCCACTTAGTTTTTGGTTACTACTTATTAATTTTTCTTTATTAATACTTAAATAATCACTTAGTTTTGTTAATGTAGCTTTTATATAGTTATACTTTGGAATCATATCTACTGAATTTTTGATAGGTGTCCAAAGATAAAGAAGAAAGGCATTAAAAGTCATTAAATTAACTAGTTCTA
>CAYJCL010000094.1:0-3393 GCA_964368665.1 uncultured Muribaculaceae bacterium | reverse complement strand
TATGCTACTTGGTGGATTAGACAAGCTATTACTAGAGCTTTAGCTGATCAAGCAAGAACTATTCGTGTACCAGTACATATGGTTGAAACTATTAATAAGATGGCAAGAATTCAAAGACAGATGACTTTAGAGTTAAATAGAGAACCTAGTGAAGAAGAAATTGCTGAGAGAATGGGTATTACTCCTGAAAAAGTTAGAGAAGTAATTAAGATAAGTCAAGATCCTGTATCTTTAGAAACTCCAATTGGTGAAGAAGATGATTCTCATTTAGGTGATTTTATTAAAGATGAAAGAAGTATGTCTCCAGAAGAGTATGCTACTAATGAAATTTTAAAAGAAGAAATTAAATCAGTATTAATGACTTTACAAGAAAGAGAACAAGAAGTATTAGAATTAAGATTTGGTTTAATTGATGGAAAGAGTCATACTTTAGAAGAAGTTGGTAAGAGATTTAATGTTACTAGAGAAAGAATAAGACAAATAGAAGCTAAAGCTTTAAGAAAATTAAGACATCCTTCTAGAGCTAAAAAGTTAAAAGATTTCTTAGCTGAAGGATAATATGAAAGGTGATCGTATATTAACTATTACATCATTTATTAATGAAGATGATTCAGTAATTGATGTAGGTAGTGATCATGGTTATATTAGTATTAATTTAAAAGAACAATATCCTTCTATGAATATATTAGCTACTGATATATCTTCTAATGCTTTATCTTATGCTATTAATAATATTAAGAATAAAAACTTAGATATTAAGACTATGGTAACTGATGGACTTAAAGATATTGATTTAAGTTTATATGATACTGTTATTATTGCTGGAATGGGTACTAGTACTATTTTAAATATACTAAGTATTGATTTAGATAATATTAAAAGGCTGATAATTCAATCTAATAATGAATTAGAATTATTAAGAAGTAGTGTTGTTAAGTTAGGTTTTTGTTTTAATGATAATAAGATTGTTAAAGATAATGATAAGTACTATGAAGTAATGGAATTTATTAAGTCAGAACAGAGGAATAAAAAGGATGAACTCATATATGGATTTTTAAAACCTGAATATAAAGTTTATTATGAACATTTAATGAATAAATATCATTTAATCATGAAAAAACTTCCTTCTGGAAGTCATGAAAAGAAGTTTCAATTAGTAGATAAAATAAATTTTTATAAGAAGTTTATTTCAAAAATATAGTTGGTGAATTATTTTGTTTAATAGAAGTATCTGAAACAGTTGTTGTTTTAGATACTTCTTTTTTTGGTTTATTTAATCCACCTAACATTTCCTTAGCTTTATCAAGTATAGGTCTACTTTGTTGATAGATAGGAATTACTTGATTAGCAATAGATAGAGATTTTGAAATACCTCCAATTACTTTAGATAATGTTAAACCACTTTTGGCTATTTGATATGGAAACATAGTTCACCTCAATATAATATATGTATTTAATTATAAAATATATCTATTGAATTATATTTTTATATTTGATAAAATTAATATAAGAATAGAGGTATTATATGAAACCTAAAATAACTGTATTAATTATCTTAGCTGTATTATTAATGACTGCATTAGCTGTAGGATTCTCTTTTGCGTTATGGACATCAAATAACCAACAAGCAAACTCTAATACTGTATTATCTGGTTGTTTAAGTATCAATTACACAGAAACAGCAGGATCATTAATTAACTTACAAAACCATTATCCGATATCTGATGAGATGGGGTCTTCTACTGATCCATACACATTTACTGTAACTAATACTTGCACTACATATGCATCTTATCAAGTAAATGTAGAAAGTTTATCTACATCTACAGTGAGTCCTACATTTGTAAGAGTTATGTTAGATAATAATCAAAGCAATACACTAAATACATTTAGTAATGTAGAAGAAACTAATGCTGGAGCAACTGCTTTTAATTTAAAAACTTTAGAATTAGCGCCGAATGAATCGGTTACTCATAATTTTAGAATGTGGATTGATAAAGCCGCAACACAAAGTGACGTTGCTAATAAGAAAATAGACATTAAGGTATCAGTAATAGCAAGTGCAATATTACCACCTTATACTGATCCAGTGTTAGCTGGTAGTGATCCAGTATTAGATAGTAAAATGATACCGGTTAATATAGCTGATTCAGGAGTTGTAACAGTAGCTGCTGCTTCTGAGGAGTGGTACAATTATGCTGAATCAAAATGGGCGAATGCAGTTATAGTAGATCCAACATTTACAACATTAGATCCTGGAACAACAATACCAATGGAATCGATTGAACAGATGTATGTATGGATACCAAGATATGAATATAAAAAATCATCAATAGTAAATGCACAGGAATCAATAGAAATAAACTTTGTACCAATAAGTACAGTTAATACAGATATAGAAAATAATGATGTAATAGTACATCCAGCATTTACGTTTGGTGGAGTAGAACAAAATGGTCTTTGGGTAGGAAAGTTTGAAAGCGGGATATTAAATTTTGGGGATGACTATGTAACGGATATAGATTATGTGATTAAGCCTAATGTTAACTCTGCTCATGTTTTGAATATAAGTAGTATGTACAATAATATTAATAGAGCAATGACTACATATGATTTAGACTCTGTTACTGATGTACATATGATAAAAAATACAGAATGGGGAGCAGTAGCGTATTTATCACAGTCACAATATGGTATATGCGATGATGAAATAACATGTTCTGAAAAGGTAGAAAACAATAATTTTGCTTTTGGTTTTTCTGTAGAATTTGGTTTTGATATTGTTACAGGTTGTGGAGGTGATGATGTTTATAATAGCGTAAATTATGGTTCTGAAATTTGCCCGCTTGAAAACAGATGGGAAACAGTAAATGGAATAAAAGCAAGTACGACTCATAATATAACAGGAATATATGATATGGCTGGTGGAAGATCGGAATATGTAATGGGGAATATACAAGATAGTGGTGGTGATTTCTATTCGGCATCTGCTGGTTTTACAACTGTTCCAGATGCAAAGTACTATGATTCATACGCCTATGGAACAAGTAATACGGATTATACAAGCGGATTATATGGAGATGCAACGTTAGAATTAAATCCATCTGGTATTTTGATGAGTGAATGGAGTAGTGATCAAGCTTATTTTGTTTCTTTGAATCAAGCTTGGTTTATGCGCGGAGGCACTGCTGCTGATGAAGAAGAGGCTGGAATTTGGGCATTTGAAGGTTCAATTGGACAAAGTGCTGAAGTTTCATATATGGGACAGGCTCATAATATTTCAACTCGTGCTACAATAGCATTTAACTAACTTACAAGATTACTTGTAAGTTTTTTTATTAAAGTATTTTAACTTTTTAATTATATGTGTTATAATTATAAAAGAATAGAGAG
>CAYJCL010000093.1:2956-3442 GCA_964368665.1 uncultured Muribaculaceae bacterium | reverse complement strand
TAATAAATAAAATAAATGAATTACAATATCCTATGTATCAAGATATATTAAAAATATTCTATAATAATAAATAAAATGATTATTAGCGCTACAAGAAGAACAGACATCCCTTCATTCTATGGAGAATGGTTTTTAAATCGATTAAAAGAAGGTTATGTATTAATACCAAATCCTTATAATCCTAATAGATATTCCAAAGCACTACTAACTAAAGAATCAGTAGATATAATAGTGTTCTGGACTAAAAATCCAATTCCATTTATCAAATATTTAGATGAAATAGATAATTTAGGATATCAATATTATTTTCAATTTACAATTACTCCATATGATAAACAAATAGAGAAAAATTTACCAGATAAAAAAGAAATATTAGAATCATTTAAACATTTAAGTAAAAGACTAGGATCAAATAAAGTTATATGGAGATATGACCCTATAATAATAAATAATAAATTTACAATTCAATATCATGAAAAAATGTTT
>CAYJCL010000093.1:0-2946 GCA_964368665.1 uncultured Muribaculaceae bacterium | reverse complement strand
AACATATGGCAAGTAAATTAAAAAACTACACAAATAGATGCATAATAAGTTTTGTTGATCCATATAAAAATGTTACTCGTAGAATGGGTGAAAACCCAGTATATAATATGACAGAAGATATTATTCATCAACTAGCAGAAATATTCTCCAAAATAGCAAATAAATATAATATAAAACTATATACATGTAGTGAAAAAATAGATTTAACAAAATACAATATAAATAAAAGTTCATGTATAGATAAAAACTTAATAGAAGAAATACTAAATACTAAAATAAATGTCAAACTAGATAAAAATCAAAGAGAAGAATGTAGATGTGTAGAAAGTATTGAAATAGGTACTTATAACTGTTGTAATAATGGTTGCAACTATTGCTATGCACTGCAAAGTGAAGAAAGTTCAATTAATAATATAAAAAAACATAACCCTAACTCAAAAACATTAATAGGAGAAGTACCAAGTAATGCTATAATAACAAATAGAGAAACTAAAAGTATAAAAGAAGAACAAATATCACTGTTTTAAAAAATATAAAATACTAACAAAAGGATGTGATTATATGACAATCATTAACGTAAATAAAATATCAAAAAACTTTGGATATGGATCACTTTTTGAAGATGTATCATTCAATCTTAATGAAGGAGAATCATTATCAATCGTCGGTCCAAATGGTTGTGGAAAATCAACAATATTAAAAATCATAATGGGGATTATTAATCCAGATAGCGGAACAATAAATATCAAAAAAGGAGCTAAAGTTGCTTATTTAGATCAAACTAGTTCAGAAATAAAAGATGAAAGAACAGTATATGAAGTATTAAAAGAATCTTTTGGTGAACTAAACTTAATGGAAAACAAATTATTAGATTATCAAAAAAAATTAGAAAATAATTCAGATAATAATATATTAGAAAAATATTGTAATCTAATGGAAAAATTTTCCCTACTTGGTGGATACGACATGGACGTAAATATAAATACAGTAATTTATGGTCTAAAATATGACAAAGAGTTTCTAGAAAAAAAATACAGTAACTTATCAGGTGGAGAAAGAACAATTGTCCAATTAGCTAAAACATTAATTCTTAAACCCGACTTAATCATCCTAGATGAACCAACCAATCATTTAGATATAGAAAGAATTGAGTGGTTAGAAGAATATATTAAATCATTTAAAGGAGCATCGATAATAGTATCTCATGATCGTTACTTTTTAGATAAGATGTCTAATAAAATCCTAGCAATAGATGATAACGGATTCGGGAAAACATATTCAACAAATTATTCAGGATATCTAGTTGAAAGACAAAGAGATTTTGAAATCCAAATGTCGTAATTTAAAAACCAACAAGAAGCAATTAAACAACTGGAGCAAAAAGCTAAAGAATTTATGCAACTAGGTATGGGGAGAAATAGTTCGGCATTAACAAAACAAGGCAAAACACTTTGGGAAAGAGCTCAAAGAATGCGTTTAACAGCCACGAAAAAACCAAAGACTCCAAAAAAACTGGACGTAGAATTTATTGAAGAAAAAAAATCAAGTAAAAAAATAATAACAATAAAAGATTTAGAAGTAATAACACCAAATAAAAATAAGATTTTAAAATGTATTAATTTAGATATTTATGCCGGAGAAAGAATAGCATTTCTTGGAAAAAATGGTACAGGAAAGTCTACTCTAATAAAAACAATAATGGGTACTCAAAATCTAGAAACAAAAGGGGATTGTATCATTGGACCTAGTGTTAAAATAGGATATATACCTCAAATAATAGATTTCTCAAATAATGAACAAACATTATTAGAATATTTTAATAAAGCAATCGGATCTAATGAACAAGTTGTAAGAAGTATATTAGCAAACTTTGGTTTTAAAACAGAAGATACAAATAAAAGAGTTAAAAACTTATCTGGCGGAGAAAAAATGCGTATAAAACTAGCAGAACTTCTTCAACAAAAAATAAACACACTAATATTTGATGAACCAACAAACCATATCGATATTCCAACTAAAGAAGTATTAGAAGAATCACTAGAGTATTTTGATGGAACATTAATATTTATCAGTCATGACCGTTACTTTATCAACAAATTTGCTGATAAAGTAATAGAATTTAAAAATGGTAATATAAATACATATTTAGGAAACTACGATGATTATAAAGAAAAGAAAGGATTAATAAAATGATAATACCAGAATTATTAAAAAAAGGAGACACAGTAAGAATAATAGCCCCATCAACAACAGGATCAGTACTTTCAGTAGAAAATAAAGAAATAGCTATTAAAAAATTCAATGAAATGGGGTTAAATGTTACATTTAGTAAAAACTTTAATGAAACTACAGATTATCTAAATTGTGGAACAATAGAAGAAAGAGTAGAAGATTTACATGAAGCATTCAAAGACAAAGAAGTAAAAGCAGTATTCACAGTTTTAGGAGGATATAATGCTAATCAACTATTAGATTATATAGACTATGACATTATAAAACAAAATCCTAAAATATTTTGTGGATTTTCAGATATAACAGTATTATCTAATGCTATCTATAAAAAAACAGGATTAGTAACATATTCAGGTCCAAACTTCTCTAACTTTGCAATGAAAACAGGATTCGATTATACATTAGAATATTTCAAAAAAATGTTCTTCACATCAGAATCATATGAAATTGAAAACTCAAAATACTGGAGTAACGATGCTTGGTATAAAGATCAATCAAATAGAAAAGAATATCAAAATGAAGGAACATTTATAATTAATAATGGGGTCTCTGAAGGTATAATAGTTGGAGGAAATCTATGTACTCTTAATTTATTACAAGGTACAGAATATATGCCAAGTCTTAAAGACTCTATCTTATTTATTGAAGATGATGCATTATCAAGAGATGACTTTGTATATGAATTCGATAGAAACTTACAATCATTAATTAACT
>CAYJCL010000092.1:0-3482 GCA_964368665.1 uncultured Muribaculaceae bacterium | reverse complement strand
CTAACTAATTTAGAAACACCACTCTCTTGCATTGTAATACCATATAAAACATCTGCATATTCCATAGTTTTCTTCTTATGAGTAATAACTATAAATTGGTTATTCTCTTTTTTATTTTCTAAATAAGTTCCAAAAGTAGATACATTCGCCTCATCTAAAGCAGCTTCTACTTCATCTAAAACACAAAACGGTACAGGTTTAACATTAAGTATTGCAAATAATACCGCTATAGCAGTTAGAGTTTTTTCTCCACCAGATAATAAATCAATAGAATTCAATCTCTTACCAGGAGGTTCTGCTATAATCTCAACACCAGAGTTTAATAAATCATCCGGATCTGTTAATTTTAAATACCCATTACCACCTTTAAATAACTGTTTAAACACTTTAGTAAACTCATCTTGAATTAACTCAAAAGTTTTAGAAAACTTTTCAATCATAATATCATCCATCTCAGTAATCAAATTATTTAAATCATTAATAGCAGATACTAATTCATCTTTTTGATTAACTAAAAACTCATATCTAGTATTAATTCTATCAAACTCTTCAATAGCACCTAAATTAACAATTCCTAAAGCTTTAATCTTTCTTCTCAAGTCATTTACTATCAAACGTGCATTATCTTCTTCAATTTCTAATTTATAATCCTTACAAGCAAGCTCATAAGTAAGTGAATAATCTTCACTCAACTGTAATAATAAATTATCTAACTTAACGCCTAACTTAGTACTATCAATTTCTAAAGACTTCATTCTTTCTAAATGTTTATTATATTTACTATTTTCTAACTTAATAACATTTTCTAATTCACTAACTGAAGTATTTAAGTCAATCTTTTCACTTCTTAACTTATCAATATTTTTCGAAGCTAAATTTTTATTTCCATTAACCGAAGCTAGCTTAGTAATTAACTCATCTAATTCCTTATCTAAAGAATTATCAAGTACTAAATTATGATTATTAATATTTCTTTCCAAATCATTAATATCTACACTAAGTTTCTTTAAAGACATATCTTTTACATTAATCATTTCAGTAAGAGATACTTGTTCTAATAATAGCTTATCTCTACTAACATTAGATACCTTATAAGATTCTCTTAACTTCATTAACTTTTCATTAATCTTACTATTATTATTTCTCAAAATAACTATTTCTTTATTTAAATCTTCTAATTTATTAATATCATTACCACTATTAGTTTTAACTTTACCACCACTAATAGACCCTCCAGTATATAATATCTCTCCATCTAAAGAAACAACTCTATATCTATAATCTATTAACTTACCAATCTTATTTAAAGTATCAATATTATCTACTACAATTGTATTACCTAAAATATTTTTAATAACATTATCATACTTATCATTATAATCAACTAAATTACTAGCTATATTAATAAATCCATCAATATTTATTAACTTTTTAATATTATCATCTATATATCTAGGTTTTATAACAGATAAAGGATAAAAAGTAGCTCTTCCTAAATTATTATCTTTTAAATAACTAATAGCTTCCTTAGCAGACTTTTCATTCTCTACAACAATAACACTACTACTAGCACCTAGTACTAAATCAATAGCAGTACTATATTTCTTTTCTACTTTAATTAAATTACCAACTATATCATTAACACCCTTTAAACGAGGATTACTAAGTACATTCTTAACAGCATAAGGTAACTTACTATTAGATTCTATATTACTTTTAATAATACTAGCTTTATTTTCACTCTCCATTAATACTCGATGATTAACTCTCATCTCTTCCTCTAAAGAATGAATATCACTACTCAAATTATTAAACTTACTATTCTCTAAACCTAAATCAGTTATTAATTTATTTAATTTAATTCTTAAATCATTTAAATCATTACTCATAGATTCTTTATTATTACTAAGTTCTAATAAATTACTCTTTAAACCTATTACTTCATCAGCAATTAAATCTTTATCTACCGAATGTTTCTTTCTTTCCATAATAACTTGTTTAGATACTTCTAAACGAGTTATTTCATCATTTAATTTATTTAAATTATTTAACTCATCATTAATACTTTCATCTAGTTTAATAACACTAAGTTTTAAAGACTCTATCTTATTATTAGATGTACTACTATCAAAATTAAATGAATCCTTAACTTGTTCTAAAGCACTTAGTTCATTAGTCAATGACTCATAATTTTCATTAATTACACTAATATCATGAGTTATTAAACTAATCTCTATATCCTTTAACTCATCATTATACTTATTATATAATAAAGCACTCTCTCTTTGACTTCTTAAAGGTTCAATAGTAGTAGATAATTCATTAATAACTAAATCTACTTTTTCTAAATTATCATTAGTTTTATCTAACTTTCTAATACTCTCTTCTTTACGCTTTTTATATTTTAAAACACTAGCAGCTTCTTCAAATATTCCTCTTCTATCACTAGCTTTACTATTTATTATATCTGCAACACTTCCTTGAGAAATAATATTAAAAGACTCCTTACCAGCTCCACTATCAGTAAATAAATCCGTTATATCTTTAAGCCTTACTTTACTATTATTAATATAATACTCATTCTCACCAGTCTTATAAACCATTCTCTTAATTTCAATATCATTAAAAGTAGAATTTAAATAATGATCACTATTATCAAAAGTTAAAGCAACCATTGCATAATTATGACCACTCCTAGACTCACTTCCAGAAAATATGACATCAGTCATACTATTCTTACCACGTAAATTTTTAACTGATTGTTCACCTAATACCCAACGTATTGCATCAACTATATTACTCTTACCAGAACCATTAGGACCAACTACAGAGGTAATACCAGGTTTTAAAGATATCTCAGTTTTATCAGCAAAAGATTTAAATCCCTGAGTTTTAATTTGTTTTAAATACATATATACCTCACTTAGCTTGTTTTAAAACGCTTCATAAGCAGCATTCTGTTCAGCTTCTTTTTTACTTTTACCAGTACCTTTACCAAATACTATTCCATCAATCACTACTTCAATAACAAATAACTTGTCATGAGCAGGACCACTTTCAGAAACAACATTATATACTAAAGACTTTCTAGTAGTTTGAACCATTTCTTGTAAAGCAGTCTTATAATCATCATAAAACACATGATTATCATCTATATAAGGTATTACTACATCTATAATATAATGCTTAGCAATATCAAATCCAAATTCCAAATAAACAGCTCCTATAATAGCTTCAAATACATCTGCAATAATAGTCTTATTTACATCACTACTTTGTCCTATTCCAACTCTTATAGAAGAAATATATCCAACCTCTTTAGCATATTCAAATAAAGCACTCTCACATACATATCTAGCTCTTACTTTACTTAATTCACCTTCACTATAATTAAAGTTAGTATATAAATATTCACTAACTACAGCACTAAGTATTGAATCTCCTAAAAATTCTAATCTTTCATAATTATTACATTTATTTTC
>CAYJCL010000091.1:2491-3494 GCA_964368665.1 uncultured Muribaculaceae bacterium | reverse complement strand
TTATTTTGTTTTGCTAACTCAATTGTTTCTATGGTTTCAGTAATTGTTCCAATTTGGTTTACTTTTAATAGAATAGCATTTCCTGATTTATTATCTATTCCTTTTTGAAGATATTCTTTGTTAGTAACAAATAGATCATCACCTACTAATTGAATTTTATCTCCTAATTTTTCTGTAATTAATTTAAATCCTTCCCAATCATTTTCATCTACTGGGTCTTCTATAGATATTATTGGATATTTATTTACTAAATCGACATAATATTCAATTAGTTCTTGAGTATTTAATATTCTATTTTCTCCAACTAAGTGATATTTTCCATCTTTATAAAACTCTGATGCAGCTACATCTATTCCAATGAACACATCTTTACCTGGTTCATAACCAGCTTTATTAATTGCTTCAATTATTAATTGAAATCCTTCTTCGTTTGAGTTAAGGTCTGGGGCGAATCCACCTTCGTCTCCTACTGCTGTATTTAATTTTTTACTTTTTAATACTGCTTTTAAGTTATGAAATATTTCTGCTCCAATTCTGATTCTTTCTTTTATAGTATTAGAAATTGGTATAATCATATACTCTTGAAAATCTAATAGGTTATCAGCATGTGCTCCACCATTAATGATATTCATCATTGGTTGTGGTAAAGACTTACCACTACCAATGTATTTATAAAGTGGTACATTTTTAGCTAGTGCAGCAGCTTTTAACACTGCCATAGATATACCAAGAATTGCATTAGCTCCGTATACTTCTTTATTTTTTGTTCCATCTGCTTGAATCATTTTATAATCTATTTCTTTTTGGTTAAATACATCCATACCTACTACTAATTGTTTTAAGGTAGTATTAATATTATTTACTGCTTTTAATACTCCTTTACCTAAGTATCTAGAGTCATTATCTCTTAATTCAAGGGCTTCTCTTTCTCCTGTTGATGCTCCTGATGGAACACTTGCTCTACCAATGATGTTGTTTTCTAAAATACAATCAACTTCGATAG
>CAYJCL010000091.1:2137-2481 GCA_964368665.1 uncultured Muribaculaceae bacterium | reverse complement strand
TATTTCTCTACCAATTATATCTTTAATTATCATTTTTCTTCTCCTCTTTATAAATTATTATGTTTTCCATTATTTCTACTATTGCTGCTCCCATTACAAAAGCTCCTAATACTTTATTAAAATATACTCCTGCAAATGGTTCAAATACTAGTATTCCTCCTAGGAATACTTCTGCTACTCCATAGATTAGTATTAATATCCAATACGGTTTTAATTCTTTTTTATATTTCAAACTATTTATTATTCGATTAGCTCCTAGAATAATCATCCAAATTGAGAATGCTATTATATATAAGTTATACATTTTAATTACGTTAGTTGCTACTATGATTGATGATATAATA
>CAYJCL010000091.1:0-2127 GCA_964368665.1 uncultured Muribaculaceae bacterium | reverse complement strand
TTAATTTTTTATTTTCTTCTAGTGATTTAATAATTAGTATTATTGAATCTACAAATATTATTGAACACAAGAAGTATCTTAATATAGTTGGTGATAGTGATTCAATTAATATAATATTAATTGCTATTAAAATATATATTATATTTAATATTATAAATCCTAATTTATTTTTCATTTTTTACCTCATCTATATGAAATGTTCCATTTTCAAAGTACTCAACATTTCCATTTTTTCTTAGAACATAGAATTTATTATCTAGTGGTTCTTTTTTTGTTACTATTTTTGTTGGTGAACATACTGCTATTGAATTATCTGGCATATCTTCATATACTACTGCGTTTGCTCCGATACGGCAGTTGTTACCTATTTTTATATTTCCAATTATTTTTGCTCCAGCTCCTATATAACAATTGTCTCCAATAGTGGGATTTCCAATATTTTTTGAGCCTTTGGTTCTTATTGCTCCAATTGTTACTTGTTGGAATATCACTGCGTTTTTACCAATTGATGATTCATCTGATATAAATATACCAAGTATTCCATGTGGAAAGTATGGTTGGTTTTTAAATTTAGATCTTATTCCAATATAACTTCCTTTTTTATCTATGTAGTGAGAATATACAGTAGCAGAGAATCCACTTTCTTTATTATTTTTAACTAAGTAAGTTTTTATATTCCAAATAGTTTTAAATCTAAGAAATATAAATATGCTTAGTATTTCTTTATAAATGTTTTTTAGAATTATCATTTTATCACCTAAATTAATTATAACATATATGTTGATTTTTTTGATTATTTTTGATACAATAATCTACTTTTGTGAGGAGTGATAACATGAGGATTGAAAAAATTAATGAATCTAAGTTTAGAGACTTTGCATCTAGTCATCCGTTAAGGACTTATTATCAAACTCCTGAATATGCAATGTACATGTCTGAGAAGGGTTTTGATTATGAATATGTTGGAATGTTTAACTTTTCTAACAACTTAGTTGGTGCTTCAATGATACTATATAAAAAAATTGGAATGGTTGCACATTATGGATATGCACCTAGAGGTTTTTTAATAGATTATAGGGACTCTAAATTGGTTGAAACTTTTATTCAGTTACTTAGTAAATTTTATCATCAAAGAGGCTTTGCTTTTATTAAAGTAAATCCTGATATTGCCAAGAATTATTATGATAAGGAATCAAAAAAATTTTTTCCTGGACCCAATTGGGATATTAGTAAAGTTTTTATTAATAATAAATTTCATTATTTGGCAAATTCTAATGACTTTCAATCTGTGTTACCTACTTATAATGCAGTAGTACCACTTAAAGATTTTTCTATTAAGTCAGTTAATACTAGAGCTAAGAATAATATTTTAAAGAATGTTAAAAATGGAGTTTCTATGATTAAGGGAGATCGTGGTTCTTTACAAGATATATTTCCATTTGTTAAAAACTTTGGTAATAGAAGATTTGAAGACTATCAAGCTTATTATGATTATTTTTCTAAAAATGGTGATATTGATTGTTTCTTGATTAAAATTGATTTTTCTAAAGGTTTGGAATTAGCTAGGAAGTTATATTTTAAAGAAGAAGAAGTTAATGAAAAACTAGTAGATACTTTAACTTATATTAAAACTATGAATGTTTTAGATAAGAAGATGAAATCTGATAGATTATTAAATAAATATAAAGAGGATGTTTTATTTTATAGTGAAGGTTTAGCTAGAAACAAAGAACAGTATATAGCAGGCGCTATTACTATTAAATTTCAAAATAGAGTTTATATTATTTCTAGTGGTTATGATTCTAAGTTTAAACATTTGAGTCCTAATTATTATATGTATTATAAGTTATGTGAATTTTATAGAGATGATTTTGATTTTATCGATTTGAATGGTTTTGGTGGAGAAGTTAGTGAAGATAATAGATATAATGGGTTAAATAAATTTAAGTTAGCATTTAATCCTGTATGTTATGAAACTGTTGGAGAAATGGATTTAATTATTAATAAATTTTTATATAAGAGAATAATGAAAAAAGGTACTACTTCTGAAGAGTTTAAAAAGAAGGTAATAAAAAAAGCATGTTAGTTTTCACAATATGCTTTTTTTAGTTGATAATATTCTTGATT
>CAYJCL010000090.1:3052-3511 GCA_964368665.1 uncultured Muribaculaceae bacterium | reverse complement strand
GGTGGAGAATGAAAGTACCAGTTGGAATATCAAATAGACATGTTCATTTAACTGAGCAAGATTTTAGAGTTTTGTTTGGTGATGTAGAATTAACAGAGAAAGCAAGACTTAATCAACCTAGTGATTTTGCTAGTAATGAAGTTGTTACTTTAAAGAGCGAGAAAACAGAAATTAAAAATGTTAGAATTTTAGGACCTTTTAGAAAGTATACGCAAGTAGAAATATCTGCTACTGATGCTAGAACTTTAGGAATTAAACCTCCTGTAAGAGCTTCTGGTGATGTAGAAAACGCTGGAGCGTTAACAATTGTTGGACCTCTAGGTAGTGTTGTTACTACTGGATGTATATTGCCTCAAAGACATATTCATATAACTTGTGAAGATAAAGAAAGATTAGGATTACCTGATGTAGTCTCTGTAGTTGTTGATGGAGAAAAAGGTGGAGCACTAGATCAAGTAC
>CAYJCL010000090.1:2736-3042 GCA_964368665.1 uncultured Muribaculaceae bacterium | reverse complement strand
AATCTCTTTTTTTTGTCGAAAAATATATTTGTATTTTATTTTTAGTATGATATAATTGTATAAAGATATGGTAGGTAAGTAAAATGAGGAGAGCAAAAGCGGTATTATTAATTGCAGTTTTGATTAGTGTTGCTTCTATTAGCATTTCATTTGCTGCCTTAAGTCAGAACTTGACAATATCTGGTAGTGCTTCAGTTATTTTAGATAAATGGTCAGTTAGATTTCAAAATATTAGTGATGGAGTACTTCAAGGTAGTGCAGTAGAAAATACTGCTCCTGTAATAAATAGTTTATCTACTAATATTA
>CAYJCL010000090.1:895-2726 GCA_964368665.1 uncultured Muribaculaceae bacterium | reverse complement strand
TTGATATTGATTTTTTAGCTAAAGATGATTCGATATCTTATACAATAGAAATAGTTAATAATGGAGATTTTGATGCAGAGTTAGAACTTATTGAGTTTTCTAATCCCGTATGTACTGGAAGTGGAGCAAATATTATTGCTGATCAGTTATTAGTATGTCAAAATATCAATTATGAATTAACTTATGTAGATAATAGTGCTGTTAATATAAATGATGAGTTATTAATTGGACAAATGAAAGAAATGGTAATTAAAATATCTTATGTAGGAGATACTTTACCACTTAGTTCAGTTGATATAGATAATATAGGGATGAAGTTAACCTATATTCAAAAATAATATAATACTCTTTGAGAGTTTTATAAATATATATATGGAGGTAGAAAGTGAAAACAGACAAACAAACGAAAATTATTGCTTTAGTTGCGATGATTATTGCAATAGGAGGGTTATCAATAGCATTTGCTGCGTTAAATCAAGATTTAACTATTGATGGTAGTGCTTCGGTTAGTCAAATTGGATTTAAAGTTAGATTTGAAAACTTAGTTGAACAAACTCCTGTTGGTAGTGTTACTGTAAATACTAGTCCAACTATTAGTTCTAATAGTGCTCATATTGGGGATTTTGATGTTGCTTTTGCTGCACCAGGATCTAGTGTAAGTTATACTGCGACTATACATAATGCTGGAACAATTGATGCAATTATTGATTCAATTAATATTCCTGCACCAACATGTACTGGTAATGGTGTGAATGCTACAGTAGATGCTAGTAATGTTTGTAATCATATAGAATACACTTTAACTTATGCTGATGGTAGTGCTATAACTTCTGGGCAAACTTTAGATGCTGGAGCAAGTGTAAATGTTATTTTAACTTTAGAGTATTCTAGTGGTGTTACAGTTGCTGAATTGCCAGCTGAAAGTGTTTCAATTAGTAATTTAGCGATTACAATTGGTTATATTCAATCATAATAAAAAGAGGTGATAACTATGAAACGTAGTTTGTTAGCTATTAAGCGTAGTTATGTGAAGTTATTGTTAATTGAATTTTTATTAATAACTGCTTTTTTTATATTATTTAATATTGATAGTTTTTATCGTATTTATTTAATGGTTGGAGTGTTATTAATTGGATTTTTATTAATTAAATTAGTTGTAGGATATGAACGGAATAGAAATAGATATACATTTGATATGTGTATTAATATGTTTATATACGTAATGATGTATTTTATACTAATTTATGTTGTTGGAATATTTGTTGGTTTTTTAAAAAGTGGATACAATTTAAGCTTTTTTGGAATAATTGGCAATATTTTTCCAATACTATTATTGATAGTAATATCAGAAGTTGTAAGATACGCTTTAAGTAAAAAGGGAGAGAAATCTAATTTAATTTTACTTATAATATGTATTTTATTTGTTATGATTGATATTAATATTAATATTCATTCTTATGACATTACATCTAGAGAAGATTTGATAAGAATATTTGCGATGGTTATTATCCCATCAATTAGTAGTAATATATTATTAACTTATTCAGCTATCAATTTTGGAATTTTTCCTGGAATTGTATACAGAATATTTAAAGATTTAACTTTTCTAGTTATTCCAATTATTCCTAATTTAGGTGAATATATTTATGCAATATTTAATTTGATAATTCCTTTGATTATTTTATTTTTATTGATTAAGGACTATAAGAAAAGAAGAAAAGAAGTAGTAGCTGTTAATAATAAGTTAAATAGAATAGTTACTGTAGTAATTGTATTGCTGGCATTTTTTGTAGTTTCAATTACTAGTGGAGTATTTAAATATTATGGTCTT
>CAYJCL010000090.1:0-875 GCA_964368665.1 uncultured Muribaculaceae bacterium | reverse complement strand
GCAACTGATTCGATGAATCCTTCTATTCATAGAGGAGATATGGTTTTAGTTGAGAAGTTAAATGATGATGAGATAGATGATCTTAGTGTTGGAGATATACTAGTCTATAATAAAGATGATAGAGTTATAGTTCATAGGATTTATGAAATTTTAGAAGTAGCAGATGGCGTTGCTTATGTTACTAAAGGTGATAATAATGAATCTGAGGATTCTTGGTTTGTTACAGCGGATAAAATAATTGGAAAAGTAAAACTTAACTTTAAGTTTATTGGATATCCAGCTGTATTGTTAAACGAGTTTATAAATTAAGGAGGTAAGTAAATGGCTAAAAAGATTACGTATGAAGGCATACAAAAATCATTTAAGTTATATGTGAAAAAAGTTAAAATGTATAAAGAAACTAGAATGATTGTAAGAACATTTTTAGTTGCATTTATATTACTCTTAGGGATACTTATAATTAATATTGGTATCTTTGGTTTTGGTAGTGAGGAAATAATATACAATCAAAATAGTAGTTTAAATTATTTTGTTTGTTTAGAGGAAGATAACTGTATTGAAGGTAATGATACTTCTTCGTTTATAAGTGACTTAGTAGATGACATAAAAGTTAACTTTAATTATGGTACTAGTTTTTCTGATAAAGTTGAATCTACTTATAGTTATTCTATTTTAGGTGAAATAGTTATTTCTAGAATTAATGATGAAAATGCTATTATTCCTGATCATAATTTAGATCGTAAATATGATTTAAGTGGAGAAGAACCTAGAATTGTAGTTAATACATCTGAACTAAATAAGGTTTCTGGTTTTAAAGAAGCCGATGTTTTAGAAGTAACTGATGAATTTATTTTTGATTATATATTTTTTGAAAA
>CAYJCL010000089.1:0-3568 GCA_964368665.1 uncultured Muribaculaceae bacterium | reverse complement strand
TCCATAACCCTCACCACGAGATATATTATACAAAAAAAAAGACAAAAACTAAAGTATTAATTAAATAAAATATTATAAGCATTATAATATTTCACCACTCATACACTTTGTATTATTTGACACATAATTTCATTTCGAAAATTTCTCCGCAGGATACTCGCCAATACATTTCAAGAAACCCTGCGCTTTACACCATGTTTGTACTGCACTTCGTGCTTGTTTATTCCTCGCCCTGATTTTTGCTGCATTCGCAGGAAGGGAGAGTATAGGGCAGTCTCGCCCTATGTCTCTGCTGCTTTAGGGGTTTTGTCACGTTACTCATTCAGTGGGGAAAGCACTTTAAAAACACGGACTTCTGTTCGTGTTTTTGCTACTCCACAACCACACCTACCGAGCGGGCTGAAGCGTAACTGTTCGCATTGCCATTGCTGCTGCTGAAATACCAAACACCAGCACTACTGCCACTGTACGAAGGCCCGCCTCGCGCGAACCAGGAAGCACTCGAGTACACGAAGTAAGCGCGATCACCATTCCAGTTGGACATCGTAATTCCAGATGGATTTAATTCGACTGTTGCTTCTCCATATATACCTCTCGTATAATCCGTAGCACTCAATCCATTAGCGTATGAATCATAGTACTTTGCATCTGGCGCAGTGGTGAAACCTGCAGAAGAAGAAAAGAAGTTACCACTACTATCTTGCATATTTCCCATTACATATTCCCATCTTCCTCCTGCCATATCATATATTCCTGTTATATTATGGGTTGTACTTGCTTTTACGCCACTCTCTGTTTCCCATCTATTACTGGCCGGACATATTTCTATTCCTGATACTGATACATCTTGTCTTGTATCAACTCCTCCACATCCTGTTACTATATCATTTCCATTTGAACTAGAATAATAATTATTGTTCTCTATTTTTACTGAACAAGTTATATCATCTTCACATATTCCATATTGTGACTGTGATAAATATGCAACTGCTCCCCATTCAGTATTTTTCATCATATGCATATCTGTTGTTGCATCCATTGAATATGTTGTCATTGCATTATTTATTTTATCATACATTGTACTTACATTTGTACTATGTACTGAATTAACATTTGGTTTTATTATATATTCTACATTTGCTGTTGACTCAGATTCACCATCATTAAATCCCATTTCAAATTTTCCCACCCAAATACCAGCTTGTTCTACTCCACCAAAAGTAAATGCTGGGTGAACTATTACATCATTATTTTCTATATCTGTATTAACTGTACTAATTGGTACAAAGTTTATTTCTATTGATTCAGAAGCATTTACAATAGAAGATTTTTTAATTTCATATCTTGGTATCCATACATACATCTGCTCTATAGCAGTCATAGGAACAACTGTCCCAGTGGACGCAGTTAAATAAGAATTATCATTTACAATTACTGCATTCGCCCATTGACTAAAATTATAAGCATAATACTCAGAATTTTTATCAGCAACTATAACAGTTCCATCATCTAAAATATTAACAGCAACCATTTTAGAATCTAATACAGGCGCCTCTAAATCATCAGGATTCATATCAGCAAAATAAACAATACAATCATCATTAGAAGTAAAATCTAAACTTAAAGTCCAAGCAGATGCATTCCAAATACCTGTTGTTCCGTTAACACAAGTTACTCTCTCAAATCCATAACCGCTTCCCTTAGCAGGGAAATTATCAACTTCTACTCCATCTATCATTAAAGCTAAGTTTATTGGAGCATTAACGTCTCCATTAACAACTACTGAAGAATCATCTACACTATAATAAGCAAATGAGATTCCTAAAATAGTTAATCCTATTAAACCAAGCAAAGAAAATACTAAGTGTTTTTTAGTATATTTTCTTTTACTTTTTTTCAATTCTTTTTCAGGATTAAATCTCTTCATAAGAACCTCTATCATATAAATAGTAACATAAATAAATAAAAAATTAAAGAATAACTTTAATTTTTTATTTATATTCTATAACTTTATTCTTCCTTAAAGATTCTCTAACATCTATAAGTCTTTGATTAGAACTTCCTCTAAATTTAACATCAAAACTTCTCTTATCTAAATCAAACTTACCATCTACTAAAACATCAATAAGTTCTAGTATTTCTCTATAAATATCCTTCTCTTTAGAAATTTTAACTAAATCATCATATAAAAATCCACTATAAACCCAAGTATTAAGTCCTACTTCCTTAGATACTTTTAACACTTCTAACATTGCTTCTAATTGATAAAAAGGATCTCCTCCAGATAAAGTTATTCCATCTTGTAATTCTAACTCTCTAATCTCATTTTTGATATCTTCGATATCAAAAACTATTCCCCCATCAAATACATGTGATTCAGGATTGTGACATCCTCTACAATTATGCCCACATCCTTGAAACCATACTACCGTCCTAATCCCAGGACCATCTACAATACTATCAGTTTGTAATCCTGTTACTAATCTTACTTCCATACTACTCACCCTCCGGTATTCTAATAATTAATTCCCCTTCTTTAGAATAAAAGAACATCTCTCTAGCATGTCTTGCTAAATATTCTTCATCTAATAATTTATTCACTTGACTCTCTAAAGAGACTTCTTCCTCTAATAAATTAGTATATAACACTTCATTATTAAGCGTCTGCCTTTCATTATCAACAACTAACAACCAATCACCTATAGTAGTAACTACAAGTAATATAAATAATATAACAATAATCAAAACTTCATAGAAAAATCTTCTCTTAGTTTTAAAATCCATTATATCACCTTCTTACTATCATAATTATATCAATCAATTAATCATTAATCAATTACTTCCTCTTCATCCCTCTTAATATATCCTTAACTTCTTTATCTACTCTATAAGATTCAATAGTTTTTTGTAAAGATTTATTATAAGTAACATTATCTAATTTATTCTTTTTTAAATACTTCATTGTCTTATCAGGGTATTTAACAAAACACATAGATACTGCCCAAGCAACACTCATCATTACATAATACTCATCACAATTAATACTATCAAATATATCAAATAGTCTATCTATATACTTATCATTAATATAATGAAATAAAATAAGTACAATAGCAAATCTTACTTCATAAGTATTACTTGAATTAAAATACTTAGAAATAAAATCAAATACTAAGTCATCATGCTTCTTAACAATCTTTAATTCAGCACAAAAACTATCACATAAAGACCAATTATCAATCTTTTTAACATGTATCTTAGTTAAAGATAATACTTCATTAATATCTTTTAAATTAGCAATAATAAACCCTTTAACCATTATCTCTTCAAAATATATTTCTTTAGTATCTAAATAACTCTTATAATCATCTTTTTATACTTCTTTAGCCAAAGATCTAAGTAATGGAATTCTACCCCCTATTAAATTATCTATTCCAGGAATTAACTTACTACTAAATAATCTATATTTTTCATCACTTAAACTAATTAATTTATCTCTTAAACCCATCATAGCCCTCAATACTTAATAAATCTTTCTTCATTTCTAATCCCCCAGCATATCCAACTA
>CAYJCL010000088.1:0-3647 GCA_964368665.1 uncultured Muribaculaceae bacterium | reverse complement strand
TAATATTCGTCAATGTATGAATCTACTAATAATGTTGTTTCTTCATCAATATCTAGTTTAGATATTTTTGATATATCTATTACTTTGTATAGTCTTAATGTTTTAATTACTTTACTTGGTAGGATTGGTTCGTTTTGATAACATTTTTGGCATACAAATCCTCCACTAGTTGATACTGTTATTATATTAGTTTGATTGTTACAGTTGTAACAACTTTCTAGATTTGGTTCAATTCCTAGATATTTTAAATATTTTATTTCTAAGATATTTGTTAAAATCATAGGATTATATTCTTGGTTTAGTTTTAATAATGTATTTATGAATATATTATATATACTCTCATGATAATTATTTTTTGCTAAGATTGAAGTTAATTCTGTTATATAACTCATATAGCTTACTAGGAGAATATTATTTTTTAAATTATTTAGATTATCGATAATATCTACATCAACTAATTTCGATAATTTATTTTCATAATAATAGATATGAAAAGTTCCATAAGTGAATTTTGTGCTTTTAGCTCTTAGTGGATTTTTAATGCTTTTGGAGTTTTTAGCTACCACTCCAATAATGCCACTCTCTTTTGTTAAGATATTAATTATTTTGGAACTTTCCCCTAGTGAGGTTTCAGTTAAGACGAAACCTGTAAATTGTTTGATCATTATATCACTTCTTACATATTTGTTTGTATTTTAGATAATCTTCTATTTTGCCCGTTTCTTTGAATCTTTTGAATGCTTCTTCTTTATTCATAAAAATGACCTCTTTCTAAATATATTATGAGGTCATTTTTATTATTTTATTCAAATTCGTGAAATCCTAATTCATAGATTGCTCTATCTTTATCACGCCAGTTTTTAATTGTTTTAACATATAATTCTAGATATACTTGTTTATCTAGTAATCTTTCTATATCATTTCTTGCTTCAATACCAATTTGTTTAACCAATTGGCCTTGTTTACCAATGATTATTTTTTTGATTGAGTCTCTATCTACGATGATATCAACCATTATTTTAGCTAGTTTGTCATCGCTTTTAAAGTCGCTGACAATACATGCTACTGTATGTGGTACTTCTTCGTTAGTAAGTCTTAATACTTTTTCTCTAACGTATTCTGCAATCATAAATCTTTCAGTATTAGTTGTATATAATTCATCATCAAAATATTTTGTTGAATCTGTTAAATACTTTTTAATTACATCTATTAGTCGATCAACATTTTCTGCAGTTAGTGCTGAAACTGGAATAGTTTCAGTAAAACTGAAAATATCGTTATACATGCTTATTCTTGTTATTAATTCTTCTTTAGAGATTAAATCTATTTTATTTAAAACTAGGATTACAGGTATTTCTGTTTTTCTTAGTTTTTCCATAATATATTTATCTCCAGGGCCGATGCCTGTATCAGCATCTGCTAGAAATAATATTACATCAACTTCTTCTGTAAGAGAAGTTGCTTGTTTATTTAGTACTTTTCCTAGTTTGTTTACTGGTTTATGAATACCTGGAGTATCTACAAATACTATTTGGGTATCATTTTCGTTATATATTCCTTCGATTATGTTTCTTGTTGTTCCTCTTTTATCAGAAGTAATTGCTACTTTAGTTTTTATTATTGAGTTTAATAATGTACTTTTACCTACATTTGGTCTTCCAATAATACTTACAAATCCACTTCTCATTTATTACCTAAACAAATCTATTATATGAGGAACATATATTAATAATCCAATAATACCTGCAATTACTGCTAGGACAAAAGTAGCTGCGCTACCACAGTCTTTAGCAATTTTTGCAAGTGGATGGATTTCAGTTGTAACTAAATCCACTACTGCTTCAATTGCTGTATTAAATAGTTCTCCTGCTAGTACTAGTCCAATAGCAAAGAAGACTAGTGCCCATTCAATTATTTCTAGTTGTAGAAATAATCCTAATGCTATAGCAAGTACTGTAGCTATAAAATGAATAAACATACTTTGTTCATATTTGTATGAGTATTCTAGCCCTTCCATACTATATCTAAAACTGCTTAAGAATCTTTTGAATCCTCTTACTTTTATTTCACTACGATCAAATTCTTGTTTTTTACCTTTTAATTTCTTTGGCATTTAATATCAACTCCTGTAATTCAAACATTTCACTCTCTTCTTCTTCGTTCATGTGATCATATCCAAGTAGATGGAGTAATCCATGAACTGTTAGAAAACTTAATTCTCTTTTTTCACTATGTTTATAGTCACTTGCTTGTTCTTTCATTTTTGGAATACAAATATAAATGTCTCCAAGTGCCCTACACATAGTATTATACCCTATTTCTTTGTTATCTTCAAATGCAAATGATATAACATCAGTTATTTTATCAATATTACGATATTGTTTATTAATACTTTGTATTTCTTCGTTATCAACGAAGATAATGCTGGTTGTTGTATTAGTTATTTTTAATTTTTCAAAAGTATATTCTATTACTTCATTTAAGTACTTATAGTCTTTATATAAGTCATTATCTATTATTTCGTAATCATTCATTATAACCATCCTATATTAAATTGATTTAATAACATTAGTGACCCTGCTAATAGAAGTAATATCGTTATAATGTTATAAAACAATTCACTTCTAAATATTCCTGGCAAATGGGTTTGAATGGAATGAAATCCAATATAGATTAGGAATCCAATAATACCTCCAGTAATATTTAGAATGATATCGTCGATATCAAATGCTCTTCCGATTTCGAATTGTACTAATTCGATAGAAGTACTTATTACTAATACTAAAAGAAATATTTGTAATAGTTTTTTTAAGTTTATATAAGCACTTATGAAGAAACCAAATGGAACGAAGAGTAATATATTGCCAATAATATTATAGAAGAATAAACTACTTCCTACTTCGTATCTAGTTATTTCTTTAAAGGGAATTATATTAATTCCTGGTGAAGAAATATCTGTATTGCTTACCAGTTCAAATAACATTAAGATATAAACTACAAATACTAGACCAAATAACTCTTTATATAGTACTAATTTTTTATGATTAGCTTTCAAGTACATTAGTCGTACACTTATAATTATTACACAAAAGATACTAACCATTGGCCATGATTCTCTGATTAGTGTTGTGATGGTTTCTAAAAACATAATTACTCCTTTTATTCTACTACAATGACTTCTCCAATTTGTTCTTTAATTGTTAAAAACATTTCTACCTCTATTGTACTATTATTTGAGGTTTTTTTCAAAACTTTTTTTTCAATTATTTCATAATCTTCTTTTAAGAGTAATTTAACTTTATTTTCTACTTCGATATCTATTAATTTTAAGATGTCTTCATCGGTATGAGTTATTTCTTTATTAATGATTTCTTCTTCTTTTTTTAGGAGTAGTTTAAAATCACCAATACTTAATAATTCTTTGGTAGATGATGTATATTTATCTAATCTACTGTTAAATATCGTGTGGGTTTGGTTGTTGTTCTCAACAACAAAATTATAACGGTATTTACCAGTTTTTTCTGTTACATTAATCGTCTTTGGAATACTAATATTTATTTTATACCAGGTTTCTCCATACACTACTCCTGTTGCACATACTGTATTCATTATCTCTTCATTAAGAGTTATATTTCCACTAATGATTA
>CAYJCL010000087.1:0-3656 GCA_964368665.1 uncultured Muribaculaceae bacterium | reverse complement strand
ATAAAACAATTGCGTGATGCAGGAGCAATTATATTAGGTAAAACTAATATGTCAGAATTTGCTTTTTACGCATCAACTTCAATTAGTAGTTTCGGCTATACTCATAACGCTTATAATTTAAACTATTCAGCCTATGGTTCATCAGGAGGATCTGCTGTATCAGTAGCAGCAAACTTAGCAGTAGCAGCAATCGGAACAGATACTAACTCATCAATAAGAGTACCAGCATCAGCTGCAGGCATAGTAGGGTTAAGACCAACTCATAGTTCTATAAGTGGTGATGGAATAGTTAAATATGATGCTGATAAAGATGTAGCTGGTCCAATGACTAAGTATATTGAAGATGCAGCAATTATCCTAGAAATAATAGATAATACAAATAAAGAATATCAAATAAAAGAAACAAACTTAGATGGATTAACTATTGGAGTATACGATTCAATATACAATAAATCTGAAAAATTTATTAAAGATTTAATGGATACTCAAATAGAGAATTTAGAAAATCTAGGAGCAAAAGTAATATTTATAGATACGATGAGTATAAGTACTAGTTTTAATCAACACTCAACATGTTATGATTTCATGATCCATATGGAAGATAATCAAAGTCAAATAAAAACCTTACAAGATCTAATCAATAATGGAGGATATACAGCCAGTATTTCATCATTGCTAAGTCCATACTGTAATAAAGACTATCGATTAACTACAGGATATGAAAACTATCAAAAATTAATAACTCAAAGTACAGAAGACGCCATCAATCAATTTGAAAATAGCCAAGTAGATGTAGTAATATATCCAACTATTAATGATACTCTAATCAAAAAAAATCAATCCGGTGATGGAGATGACTTCTATTCATTAGCAATAGCTCCTACAACAGGATTTCCAAGTATCTCAATTCCAATGGGTTATCATAATGATCTACCATATGGGATGGAATTACTAACACTTACTAATCAGGAACACTTACTATTCCAAATAGGATATCAATTACAAGAAATAAATAATTTTTATGAATTACCAAGTATTTCTCCAAACTTATATAATGTTGATAGTTCTATAACTGAACTAATAAATATATATGAAGTAAATAAAAATGATAATAAATATAAAGAAGAAAACAATCAAGTACTTGAATATATAAATAATTATAATGAGATAGATGACAAAGAAGAAAAAGCAAAAAGTATAATAGCAAACTACCAACATAAAAAAACAACAATCACATTTATATCAAATACCACATCTATCATAGGATACTTGCTGATTATTATAATATTACTTATAGTACTAGCAATAATGTCATTAAAACTCAAGAGAATAATTGACAAACCAAAAAGAAGATGGTAAAATTATCACACAAATCAGTTGAAGAAGCCGATAATAACAATTAGTTTTTAAAAGAGAAATAATCAAATGGTGAAAGATTATAAAAATTAAGTTATTATAGATCACTTTGGATGAGGAAACCGTGTAACTCGCGTTAAGAGAATAAGTTGAGATAACTCATAAATAAAGGTGGTACCACGAATCATTCGTCCTTTTGTTTATGAGTTTTTTTATTAAAGGAGAACAATATGAAAAAATTTGAAGAATTAGACAAAAGAAGTGTATTTGAAGTAGAAACAAGTATAAACAAATCTTGGGGTGGAGTAGATAACGCATTAAAAAATCAAATAAAAAAACATGAAAATGAAGAAACATATGTTTTTTATGATGGACCTGCATTTGCAAATGGATTCCCAGGACTTCATCACATGGTTGCAAAAAATCTAAAAGACATAGTTTGTAAATACCACGCTATGCAAGGTAAAAAAGTAATTAGAAAGATTGGTTGGGATACACATGGATTACCAATCGAAAACCATGTAGAAAAACAATTAAAATTATCTTCTAAAACAGACATTGAAAACTTTGGAGTAGAAAACTTCAACAAAGAATGTAAGAAAAGCGTTAGATTAAACGAAGATGCCTTTGTAGATTTAACAAACAAAATGGGACAATTTATCGATACAGAAAACCCATACATTACAATGGACAATTCATACATTGAAACTGAATGGTGGATTCTTAAAAAAATGTTTGATGAAGGATACTTCTATGAAGGAAATAGAGTAATGCCTTACTGTCCTTCATGTGGTACAGGACTTGCAACTCACGAAGTAGCACAAGGTTACCAAGATGTAACAGTAGATACAGTATATGTAACTATGAAACTAAAAAATGAAGATACTCACTTATTAGTATGGACTACAACTCCGTGGACATTAATTTCTAACGTAGCAGTATGTGTCCATCCTGAATTAGAATATGTAAAAATCGAATCACTTGGCAACAAATTTATCCTATGCTCATCATTAGCTCCAAAACTATTTGAAGACTATAAAGTATTAGAAACATATAAAGGTAAAGACTTAGAAAACTTAGAATATGAACAACTAATACCTAGTTTAGAAGTTGATAAAAAAGCATTCTATGTTACAGTAGATGAATATGTATCAGATTCAGATGGTACAGGAATAGTACACATGGCTCCAGCATTCGGCGAAGACGATGCTAGAGTAGGAGAAAGATACGATTTACCATTCTTAAACCCAGTAGGAAAAGACGGAAAATATAACGCTGGATTGTGGGATGGCATGAATGTTTTTGATGCAGATTTAGAAATAATCAAATATCTAAAAGAAAAAGGATTACTATTTAAAAAACAAAAAATAGTACATAACTATCCTCATTGTTGGAGATGTGATACACCACTTCTATACTATGCAATGCCTGCATACTATATAGCTGTATCTAAATTCAAAGATAAATTAGTAGAAGCAAACTCAAAAGTAAACTGGTATCCAGCTTATGTAGGAGAAAAAAGATTTGCAAACTGGTTAGAAAATGCTAGAGACTGGAATGTATCAAGAACAAGATACTGGGGATCTCCAATTCCATTTTATAAATGTGATTGCGGACATACTCATATGCTTGGTTCTATAGAAGAATTAAAAGAATTAGCAATCGAAGAAATAAAAGATGACTTAGATTTACATAAACCATATATCGATAATATTCATATCAAGTGTGAAAAATGTAATGGACAAATGACAAGAATACCAGATGTTTTAGATTGCTGGTTTGATTCTGGATCAATGCCATTTGCACAATATCATTATCCATTTGAAAATCAAGAACTATTTGAATCACAATTCCCAGCAGATTTCATCTGCGAAGGAATCGATCAAACAAGAGGGTGGTTCTATACATTAATGGTTATCTCAACATTTGTTAAAGGATGTTCACCATTTAAAAATGTACTAGTAAATGATTTATTGCTAGACGCAGAAGGCAAAAAGATGTCAAAATCAAGAGGAAATGTAGTTGAACCTTTCACTACAATGAAAGAACATGGGGCGGATGCTGTAAGATTCTATCTACCTTATGTTTCACCAGTATGGACTCCATTAAAATTTGATATTCAAGGAATCAAGGAAGTCCATTCAAAATTCCTAAATCCATTAAAAAATACTTATACATTCTTTAGTATGTACGCTAATATTGATAATATCGATATCAATGAATGTAATGTAGACTATAAAGACCTAGATATCATTGATAAATGGCTACTATCTAAATATAACAATTTAGTAGAGTTTGTT
>CAYJCL010000086.1:538-3717 GCA_964368665.1 uncultured Muribaculaceae bacterium | reverse complement strand
ATCAACCAAATTCATAGAAATACCAAATCCATCAGAATCTATATTTATATTCGACCCATTATATGAATATGAAACATTTTGCCAAGAACCATTATAATAATTTTGCGAACCACTTTGAGAATTCGTAACTACATACGCATTCGTTGGCATTCTCATTCCAAACACATCATATGATCTTGTGCTAGGAAGCGCTTTCCACGTTAACTCAGCAGTAACATAATAATCTTCACTATTAATTTCTCTTCCTATAATTGCTAATCTCTTATAAGCACTTTCTACATAATTAATTGGTTCAACCCCACTCTCAAGTGGGTCAATATATCCATTATATTCTTCTTCAGTAACTTCTTCAGAAACTGGAATTCCATTTAACATTGTAGTTTTAACATAAGTAACATTTGATGCAACAATTGGTAAATCATCATAATTAATATTTTCATTAGTTTCTGTAGCACTAACAACACCAGGCATTAAAACAGTTGCTAATAAAGCAAGTACTAATTTTTTCATGCAACATCTCCAATAACAGGTTTAATAAGAATTAGAACATAATTTAAAGCACTATAATATTTAACATGATCATCATACATATTATCATCAACTAAAGTATCTAAGATTCCATTATAAATCATTTTACCATCGAAATAAAATAATAATTTATTCGTAAGACTTCTGAAAACAATAAAATTTTCATTATCATCAAAAATAGATATATAATATTGTAAATCATAATAAAATAGCTCTATATCTAAACCTTCATAAGTACCACTATAACTTAAAGTATTTGATAAATCTTCACTCTTTATCTCAGATATATCTATCGTTTTAACTATATCTATTCTACTAAATCCCTTGTTCAATAAAGCATTATCCATTTTATTAGTGATTAAATAATTTTTTACATTATCACTAGCATCAAAATAAATTTCATCTTCACTATTATAAGTAAAAAATTTATTATTACTGAATTTGTGATCAAAATAAATTTTTAATTCTTCATTTAAAGATATTCTCTCATCAGAATAACTAATATCTAAATATAAGTTATCTAACATCATTTTTATATTATCTTTAGTAAAATAATTAGCATGATTAGCATCCTCATATATATAAAGATTGTCATAAACACCTTCATATATAATTATGTCTTCTTCGTCATTATCTATATATAATTTTACATTTAACTTATTATTATCAATTTCTTCTTCTCCTATATATTCTAGTTCCAATAACTGAAATACATTTTCCATATTAGAAGTCATAAAAAAACCATCACTCATAATAAACTGTTCAGACTCAAAAGTGAATTGATATACTTTAACAGTATTAAAAGATGTTAAAAAATACCATAGTAAAGAAGTGATTGCTAATAATATAATTGCAATAATAATAACTTTCTTAGTTATTTTTTTATTTTGCTTATTAGTATAGCTTATTGATTCAAGTGTATATTCATCTGCTTTATACTTGTCTATGTTTTGATCTATATATTCACCTGCCAGCAACTCGTTCACAGTAACACCTAAGTAATTAGCAAGAGTTAACAAAATACCTACATCAGGTAATCCTGCTCCAACTTCCCATTTACTTACAGTCTTATTTGAAATACACAGTTGCTTTGCAAAATCTATTTGAGTTAATTTTTTACTCTTTCTAATACTTGCAATAAATTTTCCTATTTTAATTGCATCCATATATACTGCCCCACTTCCGTACTATCTTATTACAAAAAAGTATTTAAAGATTAATTAATAATCTAAAAATATAACATCACCACGACATATTGTTTTAATAATAATTGGTGACATATGTTTGTCTATACCACAAACATGTTTGAAATCATCTTTAATCAAAATCTAACCTCCTTACAACTATATTTTTACTACATATCTTATTCCCCTAAAGCTCATATAAATAGGATATAGTTATACAAGCCTTTTTAATTTTATAAATAATATAATAAAAAAGCAATCTACTTAAGGTAGAAATTGCACAATATTTTAGCACTTTGCTTTATTTACTTAATATTTTTCCGTTGTCATCTAAATCATAATTTACATAATTAGGCACCTTTGGCAATCCAGGCATTTTTATAATACCTCCAAGATATACAACTATAAACCCAGCACCATTAGAAACTTCAATATTAGTTACAGTAGCAGTATAGTTTTTAGGTCTTCCAAGTACAGATTTATCATCAGATAAAGAGTATTGATTTTTTGCAATACATATCGGTAATTTATCTAATCCATCCTCATGTAATTTATTAATTATATCTAATACTTCATCTTTATATACAACCTCTTCAGCTCCATATAAATTTACAACTATTTTATTAACTTTATCCATAATTGATTCATTAACATCATATAATAATTTACTATCAACCTTATTCTTTGTAAGTTCTAATACAGATTCAGCTAGTTTTACTGCACCTTCTCCACCTTTAGTATAAGCATCACTCATAACACAAGATATACCTAAAGAATTACAATAATCAATTACAAAATTAAGTTCTTCTTCATAATCATTATCGTATTTATTTATACAAACTATAACATTATCAGTAAAAGATTTTAATATATCAATATGAGCATTTAAATTACTAATACCTGATTCTAATGCTTTTAAATTTAACTTAGTAACATCCTCTTCATATCCATTGTATTTTAAAGCCTTCATAGTACATACAAGAACAGTAGCATCAGGATATATATCATTAGCTCTACACTTAATATCAAAAAACTTTAAAGCTCCCAAATCAGATCCAATCCCTGCTTCAGTAATTACATAATCACTTAATTTCAATCCCATATCTGTAGCAATAACACTATTACATCCATGAGCTATATTTGCAAAAGGTCCACCATGAACAATTACAGGATTACCTTCTAATGTTTGAACAACATTCGGCTTTATTGCATCTTTAAGTAATACAGCCATTGCTCCAACAACATTTAAATCTTTAGCATATAATGGTTTACCATTAACATCATAAGCAATTAAAATATTACTAAGTCTTAATTTTAAATCTGCAATATTTTTAGCTAAACAAAATATAGCCATTACTTCACTAGCTGCAGTAATATTAAAATTTTCATTATGAATTTCCTTAGTACCAACAGTAATATTTTTTAATGCTCTATCATTCATATCCATACATCTTTTAAATACTATAT
>CAYJCL010000086.1:0-528 GCA_964368665.1 uncultured Muribaculaceae bacterium | reverse complement strand
CACTTAACAAATTATTTGCAGATGTAATCGCATGAATATCTCCAGTAAAGTTCAAATTAATTTCATTAATTGGAACTATAGAAGATTTTCCTCCACCAGTAGCCCCACCTTTAATTCCAAACACTGGTCCCAAAGAAGGTTCACGAAGTACTCCTAATGCATTCTTACCTAACTTAGATAAACCATCTAATAAACCAATACTTACAGTAGTTTTACCTTCACCATAAGGTGTAGGTGAAACAGCTGTCACTAGTATTAATTTACCTTTTCTTTCCTTATCAATTATAAAAGGATTAATTTTAGCAATATAATTACCATAATATTCAAATTCTAAATCACTATCAATTTTATTAACTATTTCCTTAATATTTTTCATATAAATCACCTGCATTTATTATATCACTACTTAATCACTAAAACAACTTATCAACATTACTAGGTACCTTATCATCTATAATAGTACTTATAATTTTATCTTCTCTTTCTTTAGTTAATGTTTTACCAGTCATCGCACATAAAGTTCCTATA
>CAYJCL010000085.1:0-3778 GCA_964368665.1 uncultured Muribaculaceae bacterium | reverse complement strand
AGGAAGTTAGAGGTAAACAATATGGAATTTTTTGAAACACTATCAGTTGTTAAAAGAAACGGCAAAAAAGTTAACTTTGACGAAGCAAAAATAGCAATAGCTATTAAAAAAGGCTTCGACAGTATAAATGAAGATGACGAATCCGGCGATGACTTAGTAAAAAAATATAATGAAAAGGATATTCAAAAAGTACTACAACATGTACTAAAATCAATTGAAAAGGAATATTCAGATAAAGATAAAATAAAAATAGAAGAGATTCAAGACATTGTAGAAAAATCATTAGAAGCAAAAGGTTATCTAGATGTTCATGAATCATTTGCAGAATATAGAGAAAGAAGAAACAACTCTAGAAATGCATTCATCGGTGATAAAAAAGCACATAAGTTCTTAAAAACATTAGAAGGCTTAGGACTTCAATCTGCAAGTGAAAATGATGCGAAAAGAGAAAATGCAAACGTTGATGGAGATACAGCAATGGGAACAATGCTCCAATATGGAAGTACTGTATCTAAAGAATTTGCCAAAGCATATTTGATGAAACAAAGATTTTCAGATGCACATGATAGTGGATATATCCACATTCATGATATGGATTTCTTACCAATGGGTACAACAACATGTAACCAAATCGATTTAGACAAACTATTTAGAAACGGTTTCTCAACAGGACACGGATTCCTAAGAGAACCAAATGATATAATGAGTTACTCTGCACTAGCTGCAATAGCAATTCAAGCAAATCAAAATGATCAACACGGAGGACAAGCAATACCAGCATTTGATTATTACTTAGCTCCAGGAGTATTAAAAACATATAAAAAACAATTAAAAACAGTAATAGAAGATTTACTAGATTATTCAGATTTTAAAGAATTTGTTGGAATAACAGGATTATTCAAAGAAATAATGAGTTTGAAAACTATAGCTATAGAATATAGCATGTTCTCAAAATACTACAAAGAAAACGAATCATTAAAGAGAATATTCAAATTAGCAATTCAAAAAGCATGGGCAAAAACAGATAAAATAACTTATCAAGCAATGGAAGCGTTTGTTCATAACTTAAATACAATGCATTCAAGAGCTGGTGCTCAAGTGCCATTCTCTTCAATAAATTTTGGAACTGATATATCTCCAGAAGGAAGAATGATAACTAAAAATTATCTATTGTCTGTTGATTCGGGACTTGGTCATAACGAAACACCAATCTTCCCAATATCAATTTTCAAAATAAAAGAAGGTGTTAATTACAATCCTACAGATCCAAACTATGACTTATTCCAATTATCATGTAAGGTATCTGCTAAGAGATTATTTCCAAATTTCTCATTCATCGATTCACCATTTAATAAATTATATTATAAAGAAGGTGACTATCGTACAGAAGTTGGGTATATGGGATGCCGTACAAGAGTACTTGGTAATAGAGTTGACCCAGAAAAATCAATTACACCAGGTAGAGGAAACTTATCATTTACATCAATCAATTTACCACGTTTAGCATTAAAACATGGTATCGTAGGTGGAACTGATCGTAAAAAAGCAGACATGACAGAATTCTATAAAGAATTAGATGAAATTATGGATATGATAAGAGAACAATTATTAGAAAGATTTGAAATTCAATGTAACAAAAGAATTTCAAACTTCCCATTCTTATTAGGTCAAAGTATATGGATGGATTCAGAAAAATTAAAACATTCTGATAGATTAAGAAAAGTATTAAAACACGGAACATTATCAATTGGATTTATTGGATTAGCTGAATGTTTAAAAGGACTAATTGGTGAACATCATGGAGAAAGTGATAAAGCTCAAAAATTAGGACTAGAAATAATTAATCACATGCATGAAAAATGTAATGAATTTGGAGAAAGACATAATCTTAACTTTACATTACTTGCAACACCTGCAGAAGGATTATCAGGAAGATTTACATCTATCGATAAAGCAGTATATGGAGTTGTTAAAGGTGTGACAGATCGTCCGTATTATACAAACTCATTCCATGTACCAGTTTATTACAACACTACAATATCTAAAAAAATCAAAACTGAAGCTCCATATCATGCACTTACACCAGCAGGGCACATTTCATATATAGAGTTAGATGGAGATGCAACTGAAAATCTAGAAGCATTTGAAAAAATCATTAGAATGATGAAAGAAAATGGAATGGGTTATGGAGCAATAAATCATCCAGTAGATAGAGATCCAGTATGTGGGTACGTTGGAGTTATTAAGGATGTATGTCCTGGATGTGGAAGAAGAGAAGGCGAAGCAATCTCAATGGAAAAAATTACCTACACTTGTAGTAATTAAATAAATAGAAAGAAGGATAAAAATGAAAAAACAAGCAAAAAAAGAAGAAACTATTGAAAAAGTAGTAGACAAAAAACTAGTTGGAGAAGGTGAAGGAATAGGATTTGATAGAATCAGAAGAATTACTGGATATCTAGTAGGAACAGTAGATCGTTTCAATAATGGAAAATCTTCAGAAGAAAGAGATAGAGTTAAGCACCAAGCTGCTTAATTCTTTTTTATTTGTATGAAAAAATTAAATATTATCCATGAGGATAAAAATATCATTGTTATAGACAAACCTTATAATCAATTGACAATTGCAACAAGCAAAAGAGAAAATAATACTTTATATCAAGAAGTAAGCGACTATTTAAAGAAAAAACATAAAAGTAATAAAGTATTTATAATTCATCGTCTAGACAAAGATACATCAGGCATTATCATCTTCGCTAAATCTCCAAAAGTAAAAACTCTTTTCCAAGACAACTGGAATAAATTATGTATAAATAGAGAATATATAGCTATTGTAGAAGGAAAAACTCCAAAAGAACAAGATAGGTTAGTGAATTATTTAAAAGAAACTAAAACATTTCTTACATATGTATCAAATGAAGGCCAAGAAGCAATAACTAATTATAAAGTACTAAAAACTAATAAAGAATATTCTAAATTACAAGTTAACATCGAAACAGGAAGAAAAAATCAAATAAGGGTACAACTAGCACACATAAAAAATCCAATAATTGGAGATAAAAAATACAATTCAAGAAAAAATCCTCTTCGTCGTTTAGGACTACATGCTTCTAAACTAGTAATTAAAAATCCATTAACTCAAGAAATAATGGAATTTAATGCAAAAGAACCATCAAACTTCATTAAAATAATCTAGATTATTAAATATAATTAAAGTATAATTAAATTAGGAGGTAAATTATGATATATATTATAATTACGATAATATTAATATTATCAACATCAATTAGACAAATAAACGAATATGAAAGAGGATTACTATTTTCATTTGGTAAATTTACAAAAATAATGGAACCAGGTTGGAGAATAGTGCTACCAATAATTCAATTTTACAAAAAAGTAGATATCCGTACTAAAGCAGTAGATGTTCCAGAACAAGAAGCAATAACAAAAGATAATGTATCAGTAAAAATAAACGCAGTAATATACTATAAAATATTTGATGCAAAAAAAGCTGTTATTGAGGTAGAAAATTATTTCTTTGCAGTAGGACACCTAGCACAAACAACAATGAGAAATATCGTTGGTTCAGTAACACTTGATGAATTACTATCGGACCGTGAAACTATTTCTTCAAAAATATGTGAAGTTATAGACAAAGCAACAGATAGTTGGGGAGTTAAAGTAGAAAACGTTGAACTAAAAGATATTGCTCTACCAGAAGAAATGAAAAGAGTAATTGCTAAAGTAGCAGAGGCTGAAAGAGAAAAAATGGCAG
>CAYJCL010000084.1:591-3855 GCA_964368665.1 uncultured Muribaculaceae bacterium | reverse complement strand
GGAATATCAGCATAAGCTCCATCAGGTAAATCTTCTTCATCCATTATCGCAGTAGAATAAAACATACTTTGAGCTGGAATAGTATTAGCAAAACCTACTACCTTACCGATAATTTGATTTGCATTAATAATAATATTAGGATTATTATCCAACATACTTTGTGGAACTTCCATATATCCTATATCATCAGCAGTAATCTCCGTTCTAGAAGTTAACTCCTCTTTAGCATAAGGCACACTAACCGGACTAATAGCAGCATTTATACGATAATTATAACCTACATATAATACTACAATTCCTAGAATAACCATTAAAATAGTTATTGTATTTTTGTTTGAGAGTAATCTCTTTATTGACGACGTCGCATTCCCCATAATTTAATCCTTTCTATAATTAACTGTAGTAATCACATACTACATCATTACCATCTTGACCTCTAACTTCAACTATAGCATCTAATTTATTTACTATATCTAAACTTCCTTCATCTCCAGTTACATTAAAGGAAGCATTTAAACTTGTTACTTTAACACTAACTTTAGGAGGAGCTTCATATAAATCATAAAAATCTAATTGGTATGATTTACTAAGAGTTGCAGTTTCTGCAAATCTTCTAATAAAGTTTTCAACAAATTTTTCTTTATTTATTTTAACTTCACCATATACACGATAATAACCGAAGTCAATTGAATCAACAATTGACGCATCAGTTATTTCCTTTAATTGATAATAATCTTGGGTATTAGTTGTACTAACTCCTTGTAACAGTAACATAGTTCCTGTCACAAATAATCCCATTAACACTAACCAATAACCCCAATATGACTCTTGCATTTACATAACCTCCCTACTTCATCGCTTTCCCAAGCGTACCTTGTGGTAATACATATGATAAATTACTACTATTTACACCAACATTATCAGCATCATGATCTGCAGCACCACTACCAGAATAATTAACCCATCTAATAGTAGTAGTATCAAGTTTAGATAATTCTTCAAAAGTACTAACTTCAACTGGTTTAGTATCATCCGGTCTATTAAGTTCAATTCCATCATCAAATTTATTAGAACTAGAACCTAACTCATCTAAGAAAGTACTAGAACAGTTATATCCATATTCGTTACAATTCATACTGAAATCAGCAAAACCAGCTCCATCACCAGATTCAGCTTCATCATTATAAGCTCTAATCTGACTTAAAGTTTCAGGAGTTAATAAATATGAGTATTCAGGAGTAATATAAGCTTCTTCTTTTTGATCATTAATATTATCATATACTAATTGACCTTTAGTAGTTGACCAGTTTACAATTTCTCCAGAAACATCACCATTATCCAAGAACTCTTCACCAAATAATTGATTTAATGAAGTTGGTCTATAATAATAATTTAAATAAGCTTGACCATTTCCAGCCCATCCAACTATATTTCCATCTCCATCTTGGAATGATAATGGTGTATCATCACAACACTTACAAATATCTTCAATTACATTATAATTACAAGAATAAGAAGAAGTAGCAACAGTATCTACAACTCCAGGTTCATCATTTTGAACCTTACTTCGATTAACAGTAACCAAATGTCCAGAATAATTCATTAATCTACCTACAGTACCACCTCTAGAACCATTATAATATTCACCAATATTGTTATAAACAAAATTATATTGATATGTTCCTTGACCAGTAGTTAAACTAACAGGATAAACACGACCTAATTTAGTAACAACTCCTGATTCAGTAGTAACATCATCATGATCTAATGCAGTCCCAGACATTTCTCCAGTAGGATGATTAGTCCAAAAAACTGTATAAGGTTTAAATAATATTTTTTCAGAGCTTGATTCATATAATGCATAAGTCGTTGTTGCAACATCTACATTTACAGTCTTACATCCACTATCTCCACAATCAGGAGAATTATATACAGTTTTTGGAATATCAGTTAAGTTTAAATTACTATAATCATTATTAACTTCACTTCCTGTAGTATATTTAGCATTAACACCAGGTGACACACTTCCAGTTGTAGAAATATAATAATTATTTCCTCCAATAATTTTTTCCATATAATAAGTTTCTTCATAGTTATATGATAATAACGGATCAAATTCTAATGCAAATTGTCCTGGATTAGGAGAACAAGCATTAATATTTTTAATTGCATTCTCAATTGCAGTTATAGTTCCTTGATAAGTACTATCTTCAGAAGGAGGAGTTATACTAGGAGAATCACAATTTCCTTTTAATTCATAATAAGCTCTACTCGATTTATATATCTGCTGAGTTGTTGGATTATAAGAATATACATCGTATCCAGCATAAATTCTTTCAACATTTACTGGAATTTCTTTAACACTATCTTCATCATCAGAATCATAATTAGGATTAAGACAAGTTATTGCATGATCTATCGGTTCTACACTATTAGCAGCTTTAGTTCTTAAATAATCAGTATATTGAGAAGCTAAAGTTCTCATAAACCTATCATAATCAGAATCAAACAGATCGAAATTAACCACTGATGCACAAACTTTAGATCCTTGCATTGTTGTAGCCATTGAGAAGTACGTTCCAGCTATTACATCATTTATTTGACCAGGAACACTAAAGCTCCAGTCTTCACCACAATTTATACTACAATAAGGATTACCAGGTAAAACATTTAATGAGTTTCCAGCAGCATCTTTTTGAGTACCAGCTTCTCCATCATCTGTTAAACAAGTTAAATAATCAACTTGACCATATTTTTCAAGTTCAGTAGCATACATTTCATGAACACTAGTAGAAGTACAGAAATTAGTATCAAAATTCGTTTCTAAACAAGCATCTCCTGGTGCAGCAATTTCAAACTCTTTAATTATATCAGCAGCACCAAATACTATCATTCTTTGATAAGAAGAAGTATTTCTTACTGGAGATAAAATCATCGCACTACTATAACTAGTAGTTCCAGTATTTTTAGCAGCAACCACTACTTTAGCTCCACTATCAGAAATTCCTGAAATAGCTCCAGTAACTGTAACACTAAATGAAGTTCCAGAAGTTGATGCAGAACAATTAATTCCACCAGTACAACTAACTGAAATTTCTCCAATACTTCCACCTGTTACAGATCCACTAATGACTCTGTTAATATGTGTAGCAGTATCATTAATTTGTATATCTATACCAGTAAAATCTGCACCTTCAACAATCTTTGCATCACTTGCAGAATCTTTTATAGCTTTTTTATACATATCGAAGATAGTTTTCATAT
>CAYJCL010000084.1:0-569 GCA_964368665.1 uncultured Muribaculaceae bacterium | reverse complement strand
ACAACTTGAATTAGCTTTAGCCTCAGCATAAGTACTTGCTTTATCAAAAGCTTCTGCAGTACATCTAAATGGTTCTACATAAACTTTATAAGTAGCACCAGATGCAGATTTAGCAGTATCATAATGATAAGTTAATAATCTAGCAACTGTATTAACAATTGCATCATGAATATAATTATTAGTTCCTATAGATAAACTACTAGCTTGAACTTGTTGATATAAACTAATTATAGCTCTATCAAAAGGATTATCATCAGTTAACACTCTATCTAATTTATAAGGATTACCACCTGGGTCTAAATATCCAGCATCTAAGCAAAACGTTGCTAACGGTTCAGGACTACAAGTTGATGTAGTAGTATAAGCAGATGCCCACAATCTAGTAGCAGAAGTATAAAACTCCGTACTAGAATGTCCATACATTCCACTTACAGTGTAACTAGTACACGCAGTACTACCTGATTGTTCATAAACTTCATTATTTACAGCAATCTCAGTTGTAACACTATCACCGCTTTTAAATACAACAAAAGTTAAAAGTAAAACCATTACTGAAGCAATAACTACTA
>CAYJCL010000083.1:2189-3859 GCA_964368665.1 uncultured Muribaculaceae bacterium | reverse complement strand
CGACTAAGAGATTTAATTATTTTTGCAGTTCCTATTTTCTCGCAAGGAATCAAATCATCACTATTTTTATTTATTCTGAAATAAACTTCTTCAGACAATCCCTCTAGTTCTTTTGGTAGAACAATCTCAAGTTTCAACTCAAGTGAATTTTCTTTTTCTAGAATTCCTTTTACAAAAACTGGCATTTCATCAACTTTGTTCAGAGCTTTTGCTGAATTTTTTTCTTCTTTTAAAGATAATGCATAAAGTTTATACTGCTCATCCATATATTTTTGATAATATATTACTTCCTCTTCAATATTACCTAAGGTCCATATTATTAGTTCCCAGTACTTCACTTCTTCTCTTTGGCTTAATACCCCTTCTGGAATTTCTTCTCTTTGTAAAATCCACTGCAAATCATACATTAATGCATATTGTAAAAATTTAGGCACCGCATCAAACTTTTTCTTATACTCATCTAAAAGATATATATGCACATACTCCATGTAGGGAATGTAGGTTTTAGGATTATCCCACCGAGTTTTTATCAAAGAAGACTGATTGTCTCTTCGCCTATATAGATATTTCCCTTTAGGCACTAAGCCCACAAAGGGCTTATCTTTAAATATTTCATAGTTCAATCTAAAATCTTCACTTACTACTAGCTCTTCAAAAAAAGAATAGACCTTTAAGGCATCTGCACTATAATATGCAGCTGCTGTGCTTAGCAGTACCGCCTCAGGCTTATTCATCAAGTCAACCAAAGAATTCTCTTTTTCAAATTTGTTATTTAAAGGATGTCTTCCTTTTTTCCCTTCAAAATAATATATTGGAATAGCAACTACATTTGTGCTTTCCTTAACTTCAGTGAAAAAAGTATAAACCTCTTTCATTGTTCCCTTTGAAATCATATCATCAGGGTCAATAAATGTAACAAATTCCCCTTTGACAAACTCTAGCCCCTTATTCTTTGTAGCTGCAACTCCTTGGTTTTCTTTATGCACTACAACAATATTCTCCGGGTATAGAGATTTATATTTATCACAAATATCTCCACTATTATCAGTAGATCCATCATTTACAAGGATAAGCTGTACATTTTCCCTAAACCCTATATTTTGTTTCAATATGCTCTTAATAGCTTCATCAATGTACTTCCCCACATTGTAAACCGCCATTATACAACTTATTTTATACTGATATTTGTACATAATCTCCTCTTTTGCTAGCATATTCAATTGCTTAGCCATACTACTTGCTTGTTAAATGATATCATCTCTTTTTAAGGAATCTATCAATCTATCTGTATTTTTTCCATCATGAAACTCTACTATTTCCCTGAATTTATTAATATATCTTTCTTTTTGACCCTCATTATAATTGCTTTTAACTAAAGCTTCAATATCATTTGTAGAGTAAGCAATGTCCCCAAATATATTACTTTCATCTATCATTAGTCTAGCCTCATCCCCATATTTTGCTAAAGACTCTTTTTTTTCTTCCCAAGCAAATACTATGTTTGTCCCTCTATAAAAAGCATCATAGGCTATAGAGGAATAGTCTGTAATCAATACTTTTGTATTTTCAAGAATTTTCCCATAGTTTTCTTCTTTTGATATATACTTTGAAATTTCTTCAAAAGACTCAATCTGTTTTAGCATTAATGGATGTGGCATTATTACTAGATG
>CAYJCL010000083.1:0-2089 GCA_964368665.1 uncultured Muribaculaceae bacterium | reverse complement strand
AATTTTTTTGCCCTAAAAAATTCCAAATAATGCTTAAAAGTATATTTTTCAATGATATTTTTTTTGTATTTATCTTCGATATTTAATTTTTCCGCTTCATCTTTAGCCAAAACAAAATATGCGTTAGTGTACCCCAAGTCTATCAATTTTTCATATAAAACAGAGGCAGATTCTTCATATCTTTCTGAAAATTTTTCAAAAAGTATAATCCTATTAGAAGTCCCCATTATCTTGGCAATTATAGAAGCTATAAAAGTCTTTACCTGTTCTCTTCTCTCGTCAGACTTAAGTTTATTTCTTACTCTAAGCGTTGCCGCTGTGCTTAAGGCTTCATGAAAATATGCTATAGTTTCTCCATCTCCCAGGTCGACAATTTTACTCCGTTTAGCTTTATACTTTAAGTTTAACGCGCTGAATTTTATTCTATTTTGCAAAAGCGCGCCCTCTTTATCTTGGTACTTTATTTCAAGGCTATTGTTTATTTCCATTTCATACAGATCGTCAATGGGAATCAAGATTGAGTAATGATTAATATAGATATTTTTCCAAATTTTTATACCCTTTGAAGACAAAAACTTTGTTTTGACATCTTTACCGCCTATGCTAAAATCTATTTTGGCTTTTCTATCTATTTGAGGAGATTTAATATACACACAAAAACTAGATAATTTAAGGCTATTTCCCTTCTTTCTTAAACTCGAAAAAAAGTTGGAAAACTTAATATGAAATTTGTATTTTTTTAATATACTTTTTTCTGCCATTACTTAACCTTTCCACTCCGCTTCCCAATCTTCTTTAGTAAACTAACTAAATACTTAAACTCTTTGCTCCTATAATAAACCACGGCATATGCTCCTGGAACTAGTACTAAACATAAAGCTAATTTCATAAAGAAGTTTTCTATTCCTTCTCCAGGAAGTAATGTGGCTATAAAGAATGTAACTGCTCCAATTACAATAGTCACTAAAGTTCTTAGTATGTAAATTATAAAATAGCTGCTAAGTTTCCCTTTGATCCCATGTTTATATAGTACATATGGTTCAACCCAAAAAGTTGTAAGCAGAAAACTTATTATTGTCCCGAGGATAACACCACCCAGTCCAAAGTAGTTTACCAAGGCGATGGAAAATCCTAAGTTTAAAACAGCTTCAAATATCGGCTTATATCTGTCATTCCAAAACAGACCCATAGCATCCTTTGTTGTAGACACTGAATGCCTTGCAATTCTAAAATAAAAGTTAATTACAATAATAAAAACAACTGCTTTATCTAATAAGAATTCTTTTCCCAGCCATACTTCAATAAAAGGATTTAATAAAACTAACAAGCATATAGAGGAAAACCCTGCTATTGTCATAGAGAAAAAGTATATATTCGAAAAAATGCTGTGATTTTTTTCTTCTGTACCTAGAACCTTTAGATTTCCAATGCTTGCGCTAGTTGATTGGTATATTAGTCCAATCAATGTTGTTAAAGTTGCTGTAATTAACACATAGTTTGCATAATATCCTACTGTAGCTACACTAATAAAGGCAGCAATAATTAAATTATCTGTTCCATATACAACTACCCCTCCAATTTTATGAGCAGTCATAGCACCAACATTTTTCTTTAATGCGGTTTTTTCTTCCTTCGATAATGGCGCTGGCTTCGCCTGACCTTTTAGGTAACTATACCTCTCCCGAACCTTATGTCTAATAATTAAGTTCGTTACCCAAGTTGAAACAATTGCAGCAATTAAATATAAGATATAGCTGTTGGTATAAATAAGTATTATTATTTGCACAGCTGTAAGAACTAAGTTTATTCCATTTGACCAAAGTTTTACAATATATGATTTTTGATCTGCAATTAGCAGCGATTGATTATAGCTAAAAAAGTACGAAGACACTGTATTGGCTAAAAATAAAACATATAGCAAATTCAAATCATCAATTTGACTAGTTCTTCCTACAATATAATCTAGAAAAGGTATTAAACATAAACCAATTACAGCAATAATGGCACCAATAATCATATATACCTTCTTAAAGATATCCATTATTGTATGGACCTTTGCATCATCGCCTTCTGCAAGGGGTTTATAGAG
>CAYJCL010000082.1:0-3885 GCA_964368665.1 uncultured Muribaculaceae bacterium | reverse complement strand
GTGGTATAAAAGCAAGTACAACGCATAATATAACAGGAATATATGATATGGCCGGCGGAAGATGGGAATATGTAATGGGAAATATGCAAGATAGTAGCGGGAACTTCTATTCATCATCAGCAGGTTTCACCACTGCTCCTGATGCAAAGTACTATGATTCATATGAATATGGAACAACGTATAATGATCAAGCAGCATATTCAAGAGGATTATATGGAGATGCAACAGTAGAGTTAAATCCATCAGGTATCTCGATGACCAACTGGAACTCAGATTTCGCTTACTTCGTGGACTCGAGCCGTTCTTGGTTCATGCGGGGCGGGCTTTCTGGCAGTGGCAGTAGTGCTGGTGTTTGGTATTTCCACAGGAGCAATGGTAGTGCTCATGTGAACTATTCGACCCGCTCGGTTGGTGTTGCTGTGCAGTAGCAAAAAACGAACTTTGTTCGTTTTTTTAAAGTGTGTTCCCCATTGAATAAGTAACGTGAAAGTTCCCTAAAGCAGCACATACATTGGACGAGACTGCCCTGATTTTTACTTGTGGTGGTTGCGGCTATGAATGGTAAGACAAAATAAAATTTACAAGTTTGCTTGTAAATTTTTTAATTCTTCATGACTTAATCCTGTGGACTTAGAGATGATATCAATATCGATATTTTGACTTAACATATTTTTTGCAACAGATTCAATACCCTCTCTATGAGCTCTTTTAATTTGAGTTGCATCATAAATATCATTAGCCGATTTTAATGCTAGATAATGTGATAATTCTTCATCAGCATTTATTTCATCTAATGCTTTTATTGCTCTTTTTAATTTTTCATCATCTATTGCCATATCCCTAATCTCCATTTCTTCATTACTAGAAATTAATCTTAGAAAGTTTTCTAAATCTTTTGAAAAACCATATTTATGACAATCTTTTATTTTTGTAAGATTAATAAAACATTCAACTTTAGTTTCTGGTAACTCTTGTTTATTAATTATATCATAATTGACACATTTTGCAAACAAATCAGGAAAAAGTTTAGAATCTTGATTAATAAAAAATATACCTATTACTTTATCAATTTTATCATAGTAATCTTTAGATTTTAATTGATTAACATATGTTAAACATATGTAATAATCAAATCTTTTATATAAATCATCAGTAAATCTATTTTGCATTTCAATAATTATTGTTTCGTTATTTACTTTAACTGCTAGGTCTAAGATACAATGTTTATCTTCAGGACTTCTACCAAATAGATCATTATTAATAAAAGTAATATCTTTATCAGTTATATTTAATCCCAATAATTCATTAATTAAAAATACTAAGTGTTCTACATATCTAGTGAAAAATATTTTAAATACTAAATCATTATTTAAATAGTGTTTCATAAATGCTCCTTTCACTTATATTATTCTACGTAGATAGTCAATTTCCTTTTTTTTTATTTTAAAATATGTTATTATATTTAGAGAATAGGTGATTAAATGAAAGAAAGTATTAATAGTAGTTTAAATACGATGAAAATGCTTGGAGTAGACATGATAAATGTTGCTAATAGTGGACATCCTGGAATAGTTTTAGGTGCTGCTCCAATTGTATATGCTTTATATGCTAATGTAATGAATATAGATCCGACGAATCCTAGTTGGGTTAATAGGGATAGGTTTGTAATGTCTGCTGGTCATGGTAGTGCATTACTTTATTCAGCATTATTTATGAGTGGATATGAGTTAATCTTAAATGATTTGGCAAGATTTAGAAGATTAGGTAGTAAGACTCCTGGACATCCTGATATTAGTAAAACTCCTGGAGTAGATTGTACTACTGGACCTTTAGGTCAAGGATTTGCTACTGCTGTAGGTATTGCTCTTGGTGAAAGGTATTTATCTGCTACTTTAGATAAGTTAGTTCCTAAACAAAAGTTAATTGATTATTATACGTATGTTTTATGTAGTGATGGGGATTTAATGGAAGGAATTAGTAGTGAAGCTGCAGCATTTGCTGGTAAACAAGAGTTAAATAAGTTAATAGTACTTTATGATTCTAATGATATTACTCATGATGGTAGAAAAGATTTTTCAATGAAGGAAGATATTTTAACTCGTTTTAAAGCTCATGGATGGCATACTGATTATGTTGCTGAAGGAGCTGATATTGCTTCTATTACTAAAGCAATATTAAAAGCTAAGAGGGTTAATAAACCATCATTAATAGAGATTAAGACTATTATAGGAAGAGATAGTTATAATCAAAATAATAATATAGTACATGGTAAACCTTTATCTAAAGATGATTTAAAACAGTTAAGAACTAAGTTAGGAATTAGTACTGATATTATGGAAGTTAATGATGATGATGTTAATTTCTTTAGAGATAGTTTAAGAAAGAGAATAAATCCTTATATAAGTGGATGGAATAGTTATTGTACTAAGTTTAATGCTACTACTAATAGTGATATTCAAAGTTTTTTAAGATTTATTAATAATGGAGATTTAAGTTTAGATTTTAGTGCTAGTAATTTTAAAATTCAAGAACATTATAGTGAAGAGATAAGAGAATCTAATAGTAAAATAATTAATGTAATTAGTGAAAAGACTCCATACTTTTTAGGGGGTAGTGCTGATTTAGCTGCTAGTTGTAAAACTAATATTAGTGGGTCTATGGAGATGTCACCTGCTATTAAGACTGGGAAGAATATATATTTTGGAGTTAGGGAACAAGCTATGGGAGCTATATTAAATGGGATGGCTTTAAGTAAATTGCGAGTTTTTGGTAGTACTTTCTTAGTATTTAGTGATTATTTAAAATCATCTATAAGACAGAGTGCTAAGATGAATTTACCAGTTACTTATGTGTTTACTCATGACTCAATAGATATAGGTCAAGATGGTAGTACTCATCAACCAATTGAACAATTAGTTGGACTTAGAGCTACTCCTAATTTGGATGTTTATAGACCTTGTGACATTAATGAAGTAATAGGTTCCTGGGAACAAATTATTAAAAGAAATAAACCAGCAGTACTTGCTATTAGTAAGCAAAATATTGAAGTATTAAATACTTCTAATGGTAATGATGTAAGTAAGGGTGCTTATATGGTTTTAAGAGAAGTTGAATCTATTAAAGGAATTATTCTTGCTACTGGTAGTGAAGTAACAACAGCTATAAGAGTTGCTCAAGTACTTAGAAATGTTAGAGTTATAAGTGTTCCTTGTTTAGAAATATTTTTAGAACAAGGTAATGAATATTATGAGCAGATATTACCTAAGGATGTTAAAGTAATCTCTTTAGAAGCTAGTTCTACTTTAGGATGGGGTAAGTATAGTGATTATCAAATAGGAATAGATGATTTTGGGACTAGTGGTACTTATGATGAAGTAATGGATAAGTATGGACTAAATTATGAGAAAGTATTACAACAAGTAAAAGGTATTATAGAATCTTAAAATTCGACATATTATTTAATGATATTATGATAAACTCTCATTGGTGATACAATGAGAGTTTTTTATATATTTAAAATTAATAAAGAGTTAAAGTATTTAACTAGGAGGAATACTTTAAATTTATATCATGTTATTGAAAATATGTATAATTTAAGAAAGGAAGACTATAGTTTAGGGATTAATATTTTTGAATCGGTAGCGGAGTTTATAGATAGGAAGAATATTAATGTATCTTTATTTAAATCTAATAGAGAGAATGAAGCTTATACTAAGTTTAATAATATTCATATGATATATGATTATTATTCTAATGAAAGGACTAAATTAGTAGTTAATAATTCTCATTTAATGATTGTTACTTCTAAACAAGTACCTTATTTTTTGAAAAGTTTATGTTATGATAAGAATTTATTTGTATGTGATTTTAATAACAAAGACTATT
>CAYJCL010000081.1:0-3894 GCA_964368665.1 uncultured Muribaculaceae bacterium | reverse complement strand
AAGTTACTACAAGAGTATTTATTTATGTAAAAGACTCTGGTAGTATGATTGAAGAAATCAAAAAAATATCAGCTACAGTTATAGAAAGAAACATTACAGCAAACTATGTAGATTATAACAAAATAAAAACAGAAATAAGAGAAGACTTAGGTAAATACTTATATAGAGAAACAGAATGTAAGCCAATGATTATAGCAGTAGTTCAAGAAGTATAGTAATATACTTTTTTTTATGTTACAATACATTAGGATGTGTTACTATGAAATGGAAAATATACTTTATAACAGCAATAATCATAACTTTAGTAATTAGTATAATTAATGAAAGTACATGGTTATTATCAATATCTTCAATTACAGGTGTAGTCTATACCTTATTAGTAGCCAAAAATATTAAATGGGGACTATTATTTGGTATCGTAAATGTTGCTACATATGGATATATATGTATAGAAGAAACATTATATGGAGGAGTACTTTATAATATTGGATACAGTCTTCCAATGCTTATTTGGGGAACACTAAACTGGTTTAGATTAGCAAAAAAAGATAATAGTGGAGTTAAACACTTCGATAAAAAACAAAGAATCACAATGGTCATTATGGCTTTATTATCAATTGTGTTTTATGCAGGTATATTAACATTAATCCAAAGTGAAAATATTATTTTAGATAGTATCACTTCAGTTCTAGGATACTTAGGAATATATTTATTAACTAACAAATATATAGAGCAGTGGTATGTATTTACAATAGTAAATGCTACAAACCTAATCCTATGGATTATTCTTACGGTAGAAAACACACTTAACTTACCAATGACTATTATGTGGTTATTCTATTTAATAAATTCAATCTATGGAATAATTTCATGGAATAAAAAATATAAAATAAAACACCCAACAATTTAATGTTAGGTGTTTTTAAATAAAATCGTTGATAAAAACCAATAATGAATGTATAATTAATACATATAGTAGGGAGCATATAAATGAAAAGAATAATAAAAAAGGGATTATACTTATTACTAATAACAATAATATATATATTAAATATAAATACTGTAAATGCTGAAGAAATATATCTTGATGAAAATCCAGAATCTACTTCTAATTATGAAGTAGGGAGTGAAGTTTTAGTTGATATATGGTCTGATGATATATTTATAGACTACGTTCAAAAAGCTAATTTAGTTGTTACATTTGATACTACTAAATTACAATATGTTAGTATGAGTACTCTAAATAACAATGTCAAAAGTTGCATGACTGCATCAAGTAGTGGGAATAAAGTCTATGTAACGGTAAATTGTTCGGGACCAGATAAAGGATTTATGATTGCCCAAATAGCAACATTAACATTCAAAATAACCGATTCAGGATCAGCAAATTTTTCAATTGATGGATCAAATGTTGTTAATGATGAAAATAAAAACTTAGATTCAATTATGACATATAAAGGTTATACAACAAGTTTAAAAGATTATATAGAACCTCCAAAATTAAACAGCATTAAAATTGATGGTAAATCATACACAGTAAGAGATACTATTGATATTGGAGAAACAACTAATTCAAGTATTAATATAGTGACAACTCAAACTGGAACAATAAAAGGTAATGGTACTCAAGAACTTGCTTTTGGTACCCAAGAACTAGAACTAGTACTTACACACAACGGGAAAACAGCAACATATATTATTGAAGTCACTAGAACTTCCGAACCATCAAAAGAACCAGAAGAAATTCCCCCAACAGTAGTATTGCCAGAACAACCTCAAGAACCTGTTGAAGGATCAAATCTTCTTCAAACACTTACGATAGAAGGTTATGAAATAGATTTCAGCCCCAATAAATTTGTGTATGAAATAACTCTTCCTTTATCAGTGTTAGAACTAAATGTAACTGCAACTACAGAAGACCCAGACGCAACAATAAAAGGTGTTGGAATAATCAAAATAGACCCTACAGATAAAATGATTACTGTAACATCAACAGGAGTCAATAACGAATCAAAAGAATATAAAATTTATTTATCAAACAGAGATGCCGCAGTAACAAGTAATTTATTATCTAAAATAATCATTAATGATCAAGAAATAGAAATAACAGACTCATTAATCTATTTTGCAGGTATAACCGGTACTGATTTAAATATTGAAGCAATTACTGATTCAAATACTGCAACTGCTACAATAAATGATTATAACTTAGTAGATGGTATGAATATTATAACTATTACTGTAACAGATGGTAGCGCTGATGAACAAACCTATACATTATATTTAGATGTAACTATAGATCAACCAATAACAAGTGTTAATCAAATACCAGATAATATTGATGATAATATTATAATTATATTAAATCAAAATAGTAATTTAACATTACCAAGAGAATATCTAGATTTAATTAAAGATACTAACTATACAGTATTAGTTAAAATAGTTAATGATTATAATGGATTAATATATTCATTAACATTTGATAATACAGTTATATCAACATATGATATAGATTTAAATATAACTTATATAAATCATATATTAACTACTAAAGTACCATCTAATGTATTAATAAATTATTATATTAGTGATTTATTACCAGAAGAAAAATTATATGATAATACTAATCAAGAATTAAATACAACAATTAATAATAACTACTTATCATTTACTACTAATGGAAGTAATACATATACATTAGGTAGTAAAGTTACAGTTGGAACTGCTTCTACTGAAACAGAAGACAATTCATTATTAATAATTATAATAAGTATTGCTGGTGGAGTAATAATAACTACAGTAGTAATAATAGTAATTAAAAACAAACATCGTTTAGGTAGAGTAAAAGAAACTTCTCCAACAAGTGTATTAGAAACAACTACTACAGAGCAACCAGAAGTTTTAGATACAACACCAACTAATAACAATGAAATAGAAAAATTATAAAATACAAAGAAATCTTTGTGTTTTTTAGTTCAATTTTTTAAACATCTAGCATAAATTAAACTAGAGGTGATTAAAATGTCTACTTATAAAGAAATAGTAACCAAAGCAGTAATCGGTAAAGGTAAAAAAACAATTAAATCAAATCATACAGTAGTACCAGAAGAAACTCCAAATACAGTATTAGGTTGTTGGGTTATAAACCATCGTTTCAGCGGTGTTAATAATAACGGAGATGTAAACGTATCAGGTTCATTTGACGTTAACATATGGTACTCGTATGATAATGATACAAAAACATCAGTAACAACAAGAAAACTAAGTTACACAGATACAATGAAACTAAGACTATTAGATAATACTAATTTAAATCAAGAAATAATTATTAGATCATTAAAACAACCAACAGTAACAGATGTATCAATAAATAATAACGAAGTAAAAATCGATATTGAAAAAGAACTAGGTATAGAAATAGTAGGGGAAACAAAAGTTAAAATAGCTATCGAAGATGATATAGAAGAATGGGATGATATCATAGAAGAAGATAAAGAATTAGAACAACTTAATGAAGACTATTTAAAATAAAAACAATCACAAAGTGATTGCTTTTTTTATTTTAAATACATAACATTTAAATCAACAGGACCTTCTATTCCAGCAACGCTACCGCTACTAGACATCTGCCACATATAATAATCTCCTTCATATGTAGTATCCATAGCATAATGAGCCATCCATATCCTATGATTACTTTCGGTCCAAATATTATTTAAATAACTAGCACTTCCATAATTTACACCTTCATATCCAGCATCTTCAACTACAGATATAAAAGCATCAGCCATTAAATTTAATTCAGTAATACTAATCTCATAAGCATTAAAATTCCACCATTCTTCCCAGTCAAAAGAAATAGGTAATTCTAAAATTTCACCATCTAAAGTA
>CAYJCL010000080.1:0-3952 GCA_964368665.1 uncultured Muribaculaceae bacterium | reverse complement strand
GGTTTTCCTAAGTATTCTTCATATATTTTTATTAATATTGGATTTTCATGAGATTTACGATAAGTGCTTATTTCATCGATATCATAAAGAGCATTTGCTCTAAGAGTTCTTACATCAGTTGTATCTTTAATATGAGATGGTACTATAGGTTGACCTCCACCCATTATACATCCTCCTGGACAAGCCATTATTTCAATGAAATGGTATTTGTTAGGATTATCTTTTAGACTTTCTAATATTGTTCTAGCATTTTTTAAACTGCTTGCTACTACAACATTATAATTATTTCCTTTAAAATTAACTGTTGCTTCTTTGATACCTTTTTCTCCTCGAACGCTTTCGAATATTATATTGTTATCTTCATCGTTTAATAAATCTTTTGCTGTTCTAAGCGCTGCTTCCATAACTCCACCTGTTGTTCCGAAAATTGCTCCTGCTCCAGTTGCTTCTCCTAGAGGATTATCAAATTCTACATTTTCTAGACTTTTAAAATCAATTTTTGCTTTTCTAATCATTTTTGCTAGTTCTCTTGTAGTTAGAACTTTATCAACATCGGGAATGTTGTCTACTCTATTTTGTTCTCTTGTTATTTCGAACTTTTTAGATATACATGGCATTATAGATACAACGTATATTTTCTTAGGTTCAATATTCATTTTATTTGTATAGTATGTTTTAATTAATCCTCCAAGCATTTGATGAGGTGATTTTACTGATGAAAGATGTGGTAGTAAGTTAGGATAGTTCATTTCAATAAATCTTACCCATGCTGGTGAACAAGAAGTTATCATTGGTAATGTTTCATGATTAGTTATTCTTTTTACTAATTCTGAAGCCTCTTCCATAATAGTGAAATCTGCTCCAACATTGGTATCAAATACTTTATCAAATTTTAATTGTTTTAGAGCATTGACCATTTTGCCTGTAACATTTCTTCCGATTGGAAGATTAAATTCTTCTCCTAGTGCTACTCTTATAGATGGTGCTGTTTGAACAAAAACTTGAGTATTAGGATCTTTTATTTTTTCTAATACTTCGTTAATATCATTTTTTTCTGCTAATGCTCCGGTAGGACAATTATTAATACATTGTCCACAAAAAGTACAGTTAGAGTCATTTAAACTTATATTATTTACTGTATCTATTTGGCAATTGAATCCTCTATTCATAACATCTATAGCATTTATTTTTTGAACTTTATTACAAGTAGAAGTACATCTTTTACATAAGATACATTTATTAAAATCTCTAACAATTGATGGAGAGTCATTATCTGGGTTGTTTTGTTGTTTTTCTCCTTTATATATACTTGTTGTCATATCATAGTAATTCATAACACTTTTTAGTTCGCATTTACCTTCTCTATTACAATTTAAACAGTCGAAGTGATGATTAGATACTATTAAGTTTAGGATTGTTTTTCTTGCTTCTGTTACTAAATTTGAATTTGTTAATATATCCATATTATCTTTTGCTTTTAAGCTACATGCTGGATATAAATTATTATTATATTCTACTAAACACATGCGGCAGTCAGAAGTTTCATGGATATTTTTTAAGAAGCAAAGCGTTGGGATATAGATATTTTCTCTTCTAGCAATATCTAATATTGTGTCTGATTCATTGATATTATATTGTTTGTTATCTATTGTAATCATATTTACCCCTCTATCGCCTTAAATGGACATGTGCTAATACAAGCTTTGCACTTGATACATTTTTCTTGATTAATTATTCTTATTTCTTTATCTTTGCCTTCTATTGCATTACTTGGACATACTTTTTGACATAGTCCACAACTTTTACATTTCTCTTCAATTATTTTAATTTCTGTATTTAACCTACATTCTCCGGCAGTACATTTATGATTAGTAATATGATCAATATACTCATCTTTAAAATACTTTAATGTACTTAATACTGGATTTGGTGCGCTTTGACCTAATCCACAAATACTTGTTTTTGCTATCATATTAGCAAGACTCTCTAACTCTTCTAGTTCTTCTAATGATGATTTGCCTTTAGTTATACGGTCTAGGATTTCGTACATTCTTTTATTTCCAATACGGCATGGTGTACATTTTCCACAACTTTCATTTACAGAGAAATCAATATAGAACTTTGCAAGTGATACCATACATTTTGATTCATCCATAACTATTAATCCACCTGAACCCATCATTGATCCGACAGTTTTTAATTCTTCATAATCTATTTTTGTATCTAGGTGCGATGCTGGAATGCATCCACCTGATGGTCCGCCTGTTTGAGCTGCTTTAAATGTTTTATTCGTAGGTATTCCTCCACCGATATCAAACACTAATTCTCTTAGAGTTAAACCAATTGGCACTTCAACGAGTCCTGTATTAATTACATTTCCTCCTAGAGCAAAAACTTTTGTTCCTCCTGAGTTATTTGTACCTATTTGTTTAAACCATTTGCTTCCATTAAGAATTATATTAGGAATTGCTGATAGGGTTTCAACGTTATTAATTACTGTTGGATGACCCCATAATCCTTTATCAGTTGGGAATGGTGGTTTTCCTCTTGGATTACCTTTTTTACCTTCAATTGATTCTAGTAATGCTGTTTCTTCTCCACAAACGAATGCTCCAGCTCCTAGTCTGATTTCTAGATCGAATTTAAAATCTGTATCTAATATATTATTTCCTAATAATTTATATTCATAAGCTTGTTTAATTGCTAGTCTTAGTCTTTTAACTGCATTAGGATATTCTGCTCTTATATAAATATAACCTTTACTTGCTTTGATTGTATATGCTCCGATAATCATCGCTTCTATTACTGAGTGAGGGTTTCCTTCTAGAATACTACGATCCATGAAAGCTCCTGGGTCACCTTCATCGGCATTACAAACGATGTATTTTTGTTCACTTTTAGAGTTATAAGCGCTTCTCCATTTTAATCCTGTTGGATATCCTGCTCCGCCTTTACCTCTTAGTTTAGAATCAATAAGTTCATAGATTATATTTTCGCTTTTTAGACTTAGTGCTTTTTCTAATGCTAGATATCCATTATGTTTAATATAATCTTCAATACTTTCAGGATTTATTTCACCACAAAGACCTAGTACTCTTCTATCTTGTTTTTTATAAAAGTTTAATTCTTTTAATTTCTTTTTCACTGATCCGTCTGTATCTTTTACTAGTAGTCTTTCTAATATTTTATTATTTACTGTATAATTCATGATGTCTTCACAATCATCTACTGAAACACTACCGTAACAAGTGTCATTTGGTTTTATTATTACAAATGGACCTTTTGAACATAGTCCTAAACATCCTGTTTTTATTACTTGGATGTTGTTTTCTTTGGATAACTCGTTTAATTTTTCTAATATTTTTAGTGATTTGGATGCAGAGCATCCTGTATCTGAACAAACTAAAATTTGAATATTTTTTGCAGAATTAACTTTTTTATCTATTCTTAATTTATTAAAATTATTCATGGTTTTCTCCTTTTAATTCTTTGATTAAACGCTCTAGTTTTTCTTCAGTACAATTACCATGAATCTCGTCATTAATTACTAAAACTGGTGCTAATGAGCATGCTCCTACACATCTGTTTTCTACTATTTTGAATAATCCATCTTTAGTTACTTCACCTGTTTTAATACCTAAAATATTTTCTAGTTTACTTAATAGATTATTAGCTCCTTTTACATAGCAAGCTGTTCCCATACAAATTGATACATTATATTTACCACTAGGTTCAGTAGTAAATCTAGAATAAAATGTAATAACACTGTATATTTCAGCTAGTTCAATATTTAAATAATCTGATATTAGTTGTTGATTTTCTAAAGAAATATAACCATTTTGTTCTTGAATTTCACTAAGAATTTCAATTAAATTACTACTTTCTTTAGGATATTTTTTTAATATTTCTACTACCATTGTGATACTCCTTTATTATATTCATTTTAACAAAT
>CAYJCL010000079.1:0-3966 GCA_964368665.1 uncultured Muribaculaceae bacterium | reverse complement strand
TAATTAAATCTTGATTAGCAAATATTAAAGCATTCATATAAGCATTCGTCTTAGTTAAATCATCTCTAATTAAAACATTCTTAATTTTGTTAATTAAAGACATATCATTATCAACTATATTTAATTCATCAACACTTACTACTTTATAAATATTAATACTTCTTAAATAATTCCTATAATTAAAAGTATTAGGAATAGTATTTATACCAGGATCCTCAACACTACCCTTAAAACTTATATAACTCCCAATCTTTAAATTACTATTTAAACATTCTAACTCTTCAATATCATTAATAGTATAAAATAATTTCAATAACTCTTCACTCTTAAGAGTAATACTAAGTAAATCACCTTTAATAGAGTACTCAACAACTTCACCACTAGTATTAATTAAACCATTATCATAAGAACTACCAAGTAAATTAAATCTAATAAATATAATACTACAAAGTAATATAATCCCTAATATTCTCAAGTGTTGCTTCTCCTATACCAGAAACATTTAATAAATCTTCAATCTTACTAAAAAAACCAATACTTAATCTATAATCAACTATCGCCTTTGCTTTAGATTCTCCTATTCCAGGAATCATCATAAAGTCATTAATATCAGCACTATTAATAGATATCTTATCATCACTATCGGTTAACTTCCTAGATAAAATATTAATAAACATCCCATCAGTAACTTTTGAAGCTAAATTAATTGTAGAAACATCTGCATATTCAGTTAATCCACCAGCTAAATCAACTACATCATTAACAATCATTGAACTATCTACTTCATAAACTCCAGGACTATTAACTTCTCCTTTTATATCTACATAATATTTAACTACTTCAACATCTATTGAATCAACTACTATTTGATTATCATCCATATTTACATTACTACTAATCAAATATAATAAAAAAACAATAAATATTAAACATATTCCACCTATCATAAATAATCTCTTATGTATTAAAATAAAATCCATATAAAAAATACCTCCTACTTATATTATTAAGTAGAAAGTATCCACATCCTCTTTAAAATTATAATTTAGCTAATTTTTTATTTTCTCTTCCTTCTTTATTTTCTATAGCAACTCTTTGTACTACAAATAACATAACAATAATATTAAAAGCAAAAGAACCACCATAAGATAAGAAAGGTAAAGGTACACCAGTTAAAGGAATAACTGCCAAAATACCCATTAAATTAACAAATATATGAGATAGTAATAATAAAAATACCCCATAAGCTAAAATTGAATTTCTAATATTAGTAGCACCTCTAGCTATCTTTAAAACTCTCATCAACAATAAGAAATATAAAAACACAATAAATATTCCAAATAACAATCCTAATTCTTCAACAATTATCGGAAATATAAAATCAGTATGAGCCTCAGGTAAATATAAATATTTCTGAGTAGAATTACCAAGTCCTACCCCAAACCAATTACCATTATTTATAGCAATAAAACCATTACAAACTTGATACCCAGTATTTTCTAAATACCTATCACAAGGATCACTAAACTCTAATCTAGCCATTTGATGTTCACTTAAAATTTTTCCATCAGTAATAGCAACTAGTCCTAAAAATATAGCAGCAAGTCCAAATAAAACTAAAGTAGTAATTCTCTTAAACTTATTAGGTATTGGAACTGATATAAATATAAAATAACTTATCGCTCCAATAATTATTGCCCCACCTAAATCTGGCTGTAAAAAAGTTAAAAAAGCCATAATAATTCCAATTCCTAAAGGAAATGCTGCATTAATAAAAGTAACTTTTTTCACCTTACTAAATCGATCATAATATACAGCCATAAATACTATTATAGCTGATTTAACAAACTCAGAAGGTTGAACATTAAATAAACCAAAATCATACCAACTACGCGCTCCATTAGCTATAATTCCATACCCAAATAAACCTATTAAGGATACTCCACCAGCAACAATTATCAAAGTAGATATTTTTTTATAATTTTCTGTCTTCCAAGGTATTACAAATAAAAACCCTACTACAAATGCGAGTAATACAAATCCCATCTGTCTTATAAAAAAATAATTAGGATCTACAAAGTACCTTAAAACAGCTGCTATTGAAGAAGCAGACAAGATCATAATTCCACCAAAAACGCAGAATACAATCATTAAAAGTAATAAAAATAAATCCATCTTAAAAAATAACTTCTTCATATTTTCACCTTAATTAAATATATCATAAAATATAATATAATTAAAGGCATTTTAAAAAGTATTGTCAAAAAACGAACATAACTAATAAACTATAATAGATACATTAAGGAGGTAATTTATGTATTACTACGGAAATAACAGCTATAATAGTTATGGCTGCAACCCTGCACCATATGCAGGATATTGTCCTACTTCGTATGGACATAGCGGATGCATCTGGATTGTATTATTCATTCTTCTAGTTATCATCGTTGGAGCTGGATGGATAAATAACCCAGTAGTTTAAAGAGAAATACTTTCTCTTTTAATTTTCAACAAAATTTGATATAATTCTCTCATTGAGGTGCATTTATGAAAATACCAGATATTAAAATATTAGATGAAAAAAACAAAATATTAAGGACAACAAGTAAAGAAGTAGAATTTCCACTAAGTAAAGAAGATAAAACAACTATTAAAGATATGATAAAATACTTAGAATATTCTCAAATAGAAGATATATCAGAAAAATATGATTTAAGACCAGGAATGGGACTTGCATTTATTCAATTAGGACTTCCTAAAAGAATATTCGTTATTGCTTATCTTAATGAAGATGATACATTTGAAAGACATATTGTAATTAATCCTAAAATCATATCTTCAAGTGAAGAAATGGTCTTTGTTGGCGAAGGCGAAGGATGTTTAAGTGTAGAACGCGAAGTAGAAGGAATTGTTCCAAGACATGCTAGAATAACTGTTAAAGCTCAAGATATAGATGGTAATGAGTTTACAGTAAGAGTAAGAGAAGAAATTTCTATAGCATTCCAACATGAAATAGATCATTTAAATGGTATCTTATTTACTGATAAGATCGATAAAAAAAATCCATTTAAAGATGCCAATAAAATGAGAGAGATATAAAGCACTTTAGTGCTTTTTAAAATATTATGAGAGAAGAAATATTAAATAAATATAAAGATCAAAAACTATTTGCATCAATTATAATAGATCTTATAACAAAATATCAAAAATCTAAAAAAGAACTAACTACCAACTATCTAACTCCTGGGGAATTTAATATTGCAATAAGTATATTAAATAAATATAAAGTCCCCTACACCATCTATGATCATAATGAGCTGCTAGAAAGAAAAATAATTATTATTGGTTCATCTAATACAGACTACATTAAAGTAATTAAAATAACTAATAAATCTCCAAAAGAACTACAACATAAAGACTATATGGGAGCTATTTACAACTCAGGAATCAAAGAAAACAATATTGGAGATATCTTTGTAATAGATAATTATGCAATAATATTCATTACAGATAAAATGTTAGATTATCTAATCTATAACTTACCTACTGTAGGCAATAACAATGTCATAGTAGAAGAAATAAATATTAATGATATAGATATCTCAACTAATCTAGAAGAAGTATCATTCACTGCTAACTCACTAAGAATAGATGCTATTATAGCTAAACATTTTAAAATGAGCAGAAACCAAGCAATAGACATAATATCTAAAAAGAATTTATTTATAAATAATAATATCATAACAAATAACTCATATACTTTAAAAGAAAATGACACAGTAGCACTTAGAAGACACGGAAAATTCAAATATATCAATCATACTACTACTAAAAAAGATAAATTATTAATAAATATCATAGCATATAAATAAGACTTCAATTTGAAGTCTTATTTATTTTCCAAGCTTACGCTAACTAATTTAGAAACACCACTCTCTTGCATTGTAATACCATATAAAACATCTG
>CAYJCL010000078.1:2044-3984 GCA_964368665.1 uncultured Muribaculaceae bacterium | reverse complement strand
TCTAGCGGAGCAATCCTTGGGGGTTCAAGTCCCTTCGCCTGCACCAAAAAGTAAAGTAAACAATCAAGAGATTGTTTTTTTATTTACAAAAATGTATAATAGATTTAGAAAGGAAATAAATATGAGTCCATTAATAATATTATTAATAATTGTAGTAACACTAATGTTTATATTACCAATTATCCTACTCTTTACAACAAAATCAAAAAGCAGAATGATGTCTAATATGATGAAAGCTAACAAGGATATGATTGGAAATTCAAAAGAAGATTTAACAAACATATTAAGTGATCTTGGAAGTATACAAGCTAAAGCTCAAAAGAACATCTTAGACAAAAATGAAGATACATTAAGATACAATGCCAATAAATCAGCAGACATAAATAAAAGTGCTGTAGAAACAACGGCTAGAGCAATCAAAAAAGGTCTTATAAAAGACGAAGATATATATTGTAAACACTGCGGCAATAAAATCGATGCAGATTCAAAATTCTGCAAAAAATGTGGCAAAGAACAATAAAAAATAATCCAGCAATGGATTATTTTTATGGAATAAAATTAATAGCCGGATGTCCAGTATAATTTGTAGTACCAAATAAATCAAAATCATCAAAAGAAGTTTTTCCATATACATTAACAACCGAAGTTGCAATGCCATCATTTGGATAAAAAGCGGCATTAGCAACAGAAGTTAAACTAGCAGGTAGATTAAGTACAGTAATTTCATTTAAATAAAATGCACTAACTCCAATTGTTTGAACACCTTGACCTAAATCCAAGTTAACAATTGGATTTTGAATAAAAGCTTCATTTCCAATAGTAATAACATTATCAGGAATAACTAGGTCAACCAACTGATTCGAACCAAAAGCTCTATATCCAATAGATGTAACTCCTAAACCTAAATCAATGCTAGTTAATGAATTCGCCGCAAAAGCATTTGGCGCAAGTTCAACAACTCCATCAGGAATTATAATTTCAGTAAGATTATTGTCATAAAATGAGTTAGTAGATATTAACGAAAACGTTGAAGGTAAAACAAGACTATTAAGTTCCATACTAGCCATTGCTTGTTCAGCAATGCCATCTATTTCATATCCTCCAGCTTGGCAAGGTATTACTACATCTTTAGGAGCAGCATCCAAATAATCAGTAACATATACTTTATTATTCATTAAAACATAAGTGAAATAATGTTCATTAGTAGCAGTTATTCCTCTATCTGTATAATCATCTAGACAAACATCTATATCAGTCTTGGTTTCACCAGGACTAGCGCTAATTAAAATTTTTGCATAAACAATTTTATTTTGAGAATTATCTAAAGTAGCTAAATAATCAAGCCACATTCTAAAATCATGAGTCACTGTTTTACCAGGATTTAAATATCCACTATATAATTCATAAATAGTAGAATCACCACTAGCTAAGTTCTGATCACCATCAGAAACAGCCATAGGAGTATCAGAATCTAACGAAACTTTCAATAAACCATGGTCTAAAGTAGTAGTATCAAACACTTCAACATTAACTGAGTAATAAGCAGTCAAATCACAAATATTTTCTAAAGAAAAAGTATAAGGATCTGTAACTTGACCTTCTTCGTCAGATATTGGTATTGCACTCGCAATATTAATCTCACTGGATTTTTCAACAAAATCAATATCAAAACACTCAGTAGAAACAAAGTTTTCTGTATCTTGAACATTGCTCAAAAGCCAAACAGCATAAGAAGCACCTATAACTAAAGAAGCAACAAGAAATAAACTAACAATAATTAAAATAATTTTGATCTTCATATATTATCTCCTACAATAAAAATAATACCATAAAAAATTACACGTATCAATAAAATAATGATATAATAAATAAAATAGGAGAAAACATGAAAAGTAAAACAATTATAAATATTAGTTTGACGTTAACATTACTACTTATAT
>CAYJCL010000078.1:0-1944 GCA_964368665.1 uncultured Muribaculaceae bacterium | reverse complement strand
ATGAAAAGTAAAACAATTATAAATATTAGTTTGACGTTAACATTACTACTTATATTAAGCACAGGAATCACCTATGCAGTATGGATGTTAAGTGCCGAACAAAACGAACTAAACATAGCAGGAACAGGATGTTTTGCTATCGACTTTACATCTAACTCAGATGCGATAACACTTACAAATACATATCCTTTAAGTGACTTAGAAGGATTAAACACTACACCACATACCTTTACAATTACCAATACATGTGATTATCCATTAAATTATCAAGTTAACTTAGAAGTATTAAATACAACAACATTAAACCATAATCTAATAAAAACAACACTAGATTATGATTTATCAAAAACATTAAACAATTTTACAAATACTACTAGTGTATTAGAAAACTCTTCTGCATATACCTTAAAAACAGGAACACTAATTGAAAATGAACAAAAAACATATGACCTAAGACTATGGGTTGACTACTCAGCTACATTAGAAAACTCTCAAAACAAGGAAATACATGCAAAAGTAGCAATTGTTGCAACACCTAACGATGAGATAGAACCCTTTACATTAGTAGATAACTTATCTCTAATAAGCGACGGAATGCTACTTCACGACAATCCAAATAGAGGGTTTAGAAGTGAAGCATATATAACCATTGGAAGTGATCAATCATGGCCAGACGACTTACAATCTCCTCCTCCTCCATTAAAATCAAATGACCCTCACGAGTTATTAAATTTAAACAGACAAATAGATTACGATGGAATAGTAGAAAATTATTATGAAACAGAACTTAACGTAGTACAAGCATACGTATACTTATATAATTTTATTGATCAACCACTAACAGAAAACGACTTAAATCAATTAACTGAATATTTAGAAGAAGCTAAACGACTAGATATTAAACTAACACTACGATTTGCATATAAAAGAGAAGTAGAAATGACAAAAGAACCAACAGCAGAACAAATAGTCAGAAATAATAAAGTCATAGAACAATGGATAGATAATAACATTACACTATTTAAAGAAACTGTCTACTCCACTCAATTTGGGTTAATTGGATTATGGGGAGAAGTTCATAGTTCAATAGAAATACCATATCCGCCAGATGAGGAAGCAATCGAAGATACAAGAATGATTGCACAAAGTGCATTAGAAATGTTTCCAGAAGAATATACTATTATGCTAAGAGATTATGAATACCTATATGAAAATATAAAAGATTTAAGCGATAGATTTACTTTTCATGATGATTGGTACAATGGTATTTCATACACAACAGGAACAGGAATGGTCCCAGGTATGCAATTACCATACAATTCAAGAGAATTTGAACTATTAACAAATATATCAAGTACAACTATATCAGACGGAGAAATGCCATGGGGATGGGATCAAACAATTCCATCCGGAAGTATTGATATGGAAGACTTCGTAATGCTAATGGCTAACTACGGATTCACAACATTTAGTTTAATGCACAACAACACCGAACTCTATCCAAATCATGAACATTTAGTTTTTGAAAGAGCAAAAACAGAATATCTAACAGAATCATTCTTTATAAATAATAATATACCTTATAATCCAGCAATGCTAGAAAACGGACAAATCACTGCACTAGATTATATGAATTTTCATTTAGGATATCAATTAGGACTTACTAATTACGAAAACAATAACGGAGAAATATCATTTGTATTAAACAACTTTGGTTTCGGAACAATCTCTAATATGAATATAACAATAAAAGATGGAGACAAAGTATTGCACGAAGGACAATTAGAAGATTTATATATCGAACAATATGGATATCACAAATTTACATTTGATAATATTACTACATCAGAATTAACAATAGATGTATACAATAGAATAGATAATAGCAAAATAAAATTAGCAAACAATCTAGAAGTAAGAAACAACCTAACTATTTTACAAATA
>CAYJCL010000077.1:0-3998 GCA_964368665.1 uncultured Muribaculaceae bacterium | reverse complement strand
AGTATTAGAGAGTATTCTTCCAAATGCTATAGAAATGCTAAATCCTAAAGGAAGAATATCCATAATAACATTTCACTCATTAGAAGACCGTATCGTAAAACATGTCTTGAAAAAAGCTAGTGAAGTGCATGAAATGGTTAGAGGATTACCTACAATTCCAAAAGAATATATGCCAATAATAGAATTAATAAATAAAAAACCAATTTTACCTACCCAAGAAGAAATAGAAGAAAATAGAAGAAGTACAAGTGCTAAACTTCGTATAGGTGAAAAATTATGAAAAAGAAATCAGAAGAACCTAAAGTAACAAGAAAAGAAGTATTATTAATAAGTACTATCATATTACTACTAGTACTTATTCCACTAATAAACGTATATAGCAAAGCACTAGTATCCGAAACAAATATTGAATTAGAAAAAATAAATAATAATATAAAAAAACAAGAAAGTATTAATGAAAGCTTAAACATGAAAATAAGCGAATTAACAAGTTTAGAAAAAATCCAAGAAATAGCAAAAAAATATGGATTAACATATAACAACGATAACATTATAGTAATTGATGGGAGTGAATAAAATTGAAAAGACGCAAAAATACCATTACAATAAACAAACCAGTTTCAATTGGTATTTTAGTGTGCTTTTTAATAATCATTGGAAAACTTATCTACGTAAGTACATTTGAAAGCATCGGAGGAGTAAACTTAGAAGTATTTGCAAGTAATAGAAACAGTGTAACAGAAACTCTTTATGCAAAAAGAGGAACTATATACGATACTAATGGAAATATTTTAGGAGAAAGCGTTAATAGTTATACAATTATAGCCTATCTAGAAAATTCTAGAACTAATGATATTAATAATCCTCAACATGTAGTTGACCCTACATATACAGCTCAAGTACTTGCGCCAATACTAAATGCAGATGTCGAGTATTTAGAAAATCTATTAACTCAAGATTTATATCAAGTAGAACTAGGAATAACAGGTAGAGGACTTTCAGAATTAACAAAAGAAGAAATAGAAAGTCATAACTTACCTGGAATAGATTTCGTAGAAGGAACTAAAAGATTTTATAAAATGGGAAATTTAGCACCTTATGCTATTGGTTATGCAAGAACAAATCAAGAAGGAAAAATAGTAGGAGAGATGGGGATTGAAAACTATTTCAATAATATCTTAACAGGTACAGATGGATACCGTATATACGAACAAGATGCATACGGATATCAAATTCCAGAAACAGAAGTAACTGTAGAAACTCCATCTGCAGGAAATGATATTTATTTAACATTAGATAGTAATATTCAATTATATACTGAAAATGCTGTCAGTACTATTCTTGAAGACTATAATGCAGCATGGGTAAATATTACTGTTATGAATGGTAAAACAGGAGAAATATTATCAAGTGCATCAGATCCAACATTTAATTTAAATGAACTAGTGATAGAAGACTATTTAAATCCATTAACATCCTATACATTTGAACCAGGTTCAACAATGAAAATATTTTCATATATGGCAGCGATGGAAGCAGGAATATATAATGGAGATGAACTATATCAATCAGGAACAATTCAAGTAGACGATGCATTAATAAAAGACTTTAACAACGTAGGATGGGGTAATATTTCTTTTGATGATGGATTTACATATTCATCAAATGTAGCAACAACAAATCTTGCTTTAGAACTAGGGAATGATCAACTAAAACACTATTATGAACTACTAGGATTTGGTAGCGAAGTAGGAATAACTCTACCAGGAGAATCCAAAGGTATAATTGACTTTAAATATAAAACCGAATTAGCAACTGCATCATTTGGACAAGGTATTACAATAACTCCATTACAAATGATGCAAGCGTTAACATTTTTAACTAATGATGGTATGATAGTACAGCCTCAAATAGTCGATAAAATAGTTGATAGCGAAACAAATGAAATAATCGAAGAATACAATCGTATTGAAGTTAATCAAGCAGCAAGCAAAGAGACAACAGACAAATTGATCGAATTAATGAGAGAAGTAATAACAACTAAGAGAACAGATGCTTTCGTATACGAACCAGATACAATTGACGTAATAGGAAAAACTGGAACAGCTCAAATTGCAGGTTCAGGTGGATACCTAACAGGTTCAACAGATTATATAAGATCATTTGCTGGAGTATTTCCATATGAGGACCCAGAGTATATTATATATATTGCAGTAAAACAATACCAAGGATCAATTTCTACAGTAGGAAATGCAACAGCAGATCTTATAGCAGAAATTGCAAAATATAAAAATATAGAGAACACATCAACAGTAGATAATCCTCAAGATATTGTTAAAATTAATACATTGTATGGTAAAGATACAGAATCAACTGTTACAGACTTACAAAACAAAAGATTAAACCCAATTACAATTGGTAATGGAAATATTATTGTTGACCACTTCCCAAAAAATCAAAATATTGAAACAGGTAGTAAAATATATCTAATTACAAACAGTAGTGAAATAACAACTCCTAATTTTATTGGATGGACAAGAAATGAAATGAATACATATTGCACACTGACAAATATAAAATGCTCATTTGAAGGATATGGAAACGTTACTGAAACTGATTCAACTCCAAATGAAGTATTAGATAAAAATAAAACAATGAATATTAAGTTAAACTAAAAAGAGATTCATAAGAATCTCTTTTTTATATTTCTTCAACAGTTAAGAAGTTAGTTTGCGACTTTTTATCAGTAGTAGAACGTCCACCAGTAAGAACAATCTTATCTCCATTAACTAAATTAAACTCTTCAGTAGCAACACTTAAACATTCAGCAACTAATTCATCAATAGAATCTTTAATTCCTATAAATCTAGGGTATACTCCATAATTCAAAGCAAGTCCATAAGCAACTTCAGGAGTAGTGCATGCTGCCATAATAGGAGCAGATGTTTTTAAATTACTAATTTTTCTAGCACTATAACCAGATAAAGTAGCAGCTACTATTAACTTAGCATCTAATTGTTGAGCAGCAGTTTTAACTGCACTAGCAATTGTATTTGGAATAACATGATCATAAGAATAATTATATTTAAAATCATAATCATAATATTTTTCATTTTCAATACAAATTCTACTCATGAAACTAACAGTTTCAACAGGGTATTTCCCAACAGTAGATTCACCACTTAACATAATAGCGTCAGTTCCATTCATTACAGAATTTGCAACATCAGATACTTCAGCACGAGGAGGGCGAGGATTCTTTTTCATCGATTCCATCATTTCAGTAGCAACAATAGCAATTTTACCATTTTCTCTACACTTATCAATTAAGTACTTTTGAATATGAGGTAATCTTTCTAAAGGAACTTCAACTCCTAAATCACCACGAGCTACCATTAATCCATCAGAGTTATCAAGTATTTCTTGAACATTATCAACTCCCATAAGACTTTCAATTTTACATATAATTTTAAAGTCTTCGCGATTATATTCTTTCAATATCTTTTTAACTTCTAATACATCATTAGCACTTGATACGAATGATAATGCTAAAAATTGACCGCCATTTTCACAAGCATAAACTATATCCTTATGATCATCTTCACTAATAAAAGGAATATCTAACTTAACTCCAGGTACACTAATACTTTTCTTATTACCTAAAATACCACCATTAATAACCTTACAAGTGATTCCGTCATCTTCTTTAGATATAACAGTAATCTTCATTAAATCATTTTCCAGTAATATATCATCACCAACATTTATACTATCAATAGCTTGTGGATGATTAACTGTGAAACGTTCTTCATTACCTAAAACTTCTTCTTTAACTACACGAATAGTTTTTCCTTCAACTAAACTAATTTCGTCATTCTCTAACATACCATTTCTAAATTCAGGTCCTTTAGTATCAAATAATAAACCTATAAACTTCTTATTGTCTTTTCTAATTTTATTTACAACATTAATAACATTTTCACGTTCTTCTAAAGTAG